>CAZOMK010000013.1:0-20092 GCA_964580615.1 uncultured Lachnospiraceae bacterium
GTTACCTGCCAGCACGTGCTGACCGTCTGCGCGCTTCAGTCCAAGTCTCTTGGATTCGCTGTCACGTCCGTTCTTGGTTGAACCAACGCCCTTTTTATGCGCGAAATACTGCAAACTGAGCTTTAACATCTTAAATAATACTCCTTTCACTAAAGTGCCTTATCAGGCGTCTTCGGGATCGAGCTCTACAACGGATACCTCAAGGTAATCGTAGTATTCCTCCGTAAGATCCATTAGCTGATAATAATATGCCTTGATAATTCCGGCAACCGCATACTGAAGCTTTTCATCATCGCAGAATCTCGGCACGGCACATCTTGCTATAAGCTTGATATCCGCCGTATCCTCGGCGATAATATAATCGACCTCTGATGCATAAGCGACCTCGATCGCATTGATTATGAGCATCGTCATCGAGGAGAGCGCGGCGCAAAGCACGTCGTCCCCTGCTTCACCGTAGCCGGTGTGTCCTTTTTCTTCAAAGCCGTAGTAATTATCTCCCGACTTGAAAAATGTAATCTTTGTCACGGTTTTCTGATCCTATCAGCCGTTGATCTTGCTGATCTGAACTTTGGTATAGGGCTGTCTGTGACCCATCTTCTTCTTTTCGTTCTTCTTAGCCTTGTACTTAAGAACGTAAATCTTCTGTCCCTTAACATCGCCGAGCACATCAGCTTCAACACTTGCGCCGTCAACATAAGGAGCACCTACCTTAAGTCCGTCATTGCCGGAAACAGCAAGAACATTGTTAAAGGTGTATTTGTCGCCTTCGTTTGCTCCGAGAAGCTCTACGTAGATAACTTCTCCTTCGCTTACTTTGTACTGCTTTCCGCCTGTTTCGATAATTGCGTACACGAAAAGCACCTCTCTTTCTCATAGACTCGCTGCCGGAAGGCGCTGTAACTTAAAATATTACAGACTTAAAAAGCCCGCTCGCAAGCGGCTATTCATTATAGCACATTGTTTCTGCGTATGTCAATAGCTTTTTTATAAAATAATCCTTATTTTATGGGATATTTTTCACATTTCAATTAAGGATCGCTTTTATGAGCGCTGGAATATCGGCGGCGATGTAGGTTGCGCCGGCATCGGTCAGTTCTTTTTCGTTTCCGTAACCGTAAAGCACTCCGACTGAGTCTATTCCAAGCTTATTCGCACCCGTTATGTCATATTTTCTGTCACCCACCATAAGCACTTCGGCTTTGTTTTCCGGCTCGGCAAGCGTTAGAGCAAGACGTATGACCTCATCCTTATGGTTTATTTTTCCGTCAAGCGTTGCGGCAGCAACATGATCGAAATATTGAGCGATTCCGAAATGCTCAAGTATACGGACGGCATAAACGTCCGGCTTTGACGTAGCCAAAAGGATGCGGAGCCCGCGACTTTTAAGCTGTGCGAGCATATCGACAACGCCGTCGTAAATTTTATTTTCGAATATTCCGATATCGGTGAAATATTCCCTGTAATATTTTACGGCAAGCTCGCTTTTTTCGCGATCGAAGCCGTAATAATCGGAAAACGAGTCAATAAGCGGCGGCCCGATGAAGCGGTAAAGCTCGCTTCTGTAGGCAACGGAGATCCCGAATTTGCCGAGAGCATACATCACCGAATTTGTTATACCGATCCCCGGATCTGTGATTGTTCCGTCGAGATCGAAAAGTACAGTTTTATACATTGCATTCTCCATACAGTTTTATCGTGCTTAATTATATCATGCTTTGCTTTTTTCGACAAGCGCAAATTCCGTCCTCCGCGCATATAATTTTACTGCGGATGAAAATCCGCGCATTCAACAAAAGAAAGGAACATCAAATATGGCAGAGATCTTGAATCAAGCTCAGCTTTCCTATAATACAACAGTTGTAAGCTCAAACGTTACTGTCGGTGAGCTACTTCCCGCGCTTTCACTGACGAAAACGGCAGTACGCACAACGTACAGCCGTCAAGACGGCATAACGTATATCGTCAGTCTCACAAACTCAAGCGGAAGCGCATACACGGGAATAACGGTCACAGACGATCTCGGCGGATACGCCGTCGGTCAAACGACCGTTTATCCGTTGGCGTATGTTGACGAAACAGTGCGTCTTTACACGAACGGTGCTCTCGGAGCGGCTCCGACTGTCACGGCGGGACCGCCGCTTGCCTTTACGGGGATAACTGTCCCCGCAAACGGAAACGTCATACTCGTTTATGAAGCATCGGTGACCGAATACGCGCCGCTCGCGACAGACTCGCAGATCACAAACACCGCATCTGTCACGATAGCGGAGCCGACAACAACAGTCTCCGACAGCGAAACTGTCAATGTTCGCAACGCGCCGTCCATATCGGTCACAAAGCACATGGAGCCGACTACCGTTATCAACAATGACACTGTAACCTACACGTTTGTCATCGAAAATTACGGCAACACCGCGCTTGTCGCGGAGGACGGAAGCGTTCTTACGGACACATTTACACCCGCACTTTCGAATATAAGCGTCACCTTTAACGGTGAGGCATGGACAGCGCCCGCAAATTACACCTATTCGGAAGCAACGGGCGCGTTTGCGACTGTCGCCAGCGGCATAATCGTCCCCGCTGCCACATTCACGCAGGATCAAGTGACAGACGCAGTCCGCGTCGTCCCCGGAACATCGACTCTCGTTGTTACCGGAAGGATCTGACCGTCGATAATGCGCGAAAAAAAACGGGATGCACCACCGTGCATCCCGTTTACTGCATGAAAAAGACGCCGAATGGCGTCTTTTTTTGCATTTTTTGTCGTTCAGCAGCCACATTTGTGTCCGCCGCTGTCTCGATCTCTTTCCTGTGCGATGTACGAAGGGGGATAAAATTCGTTTACGGGGAAAGACATTGTTCTGAACAGCGCGCAAGGATCATCCTCCTCAGGGCTTACACATTCCTTGTCGGGCACTGTATATTCTGCCGCAGTAATGAGATACTGCGCGGGACGCTCGATCCGTACAACTGAGAAGAATCCGAGCGACACAACAAGGAAACGATCGCTTTCCGGATCCGCAAGTGCTCCGCCGCATTCGGACGCGACGCCTTCGGGGATATCCTCCGCGGCGCAGCAGCAACAGCAGCAGGTCGCAGGCTCGACGATCTTGGAATTCAAGATGATAGGATCAACAGTTTCAAGCACTGCGATCGGAAGATTTGTGTTTACGCGTGTGCACGCGAGATTCGGCTGTTTGCAGAAATTGTCCTTAAACGGGTCGCTTTTGAATATGCTTACATTGCCCTCGGACGCGAAAAGTATTACTCTTTTCTCAACGACGGCAACTCCCGTAAGCTCCTGCGGCATACCGTTACAGCAAACCTCGACAGTCACCTTGACGTATATTCTTATATTGATCTGATAAAAGCCTCGATTAAACGGAACTGCGTTTACATCTATATCCGCATGGATTATCTGCGCCGATTTTGTTCTCACCGATTGCGTGCGCGAAATCAGCTCTTGACCGAAATCGCTGAGATACACTCTGACGTCCTCGAAACAGTCCTTATCCCTGCATGAATCAAGGACTCTGTACGTATCTATGCAAACCGTCTCCGTTCCCTGACACGATTGGGTTATATTATTATTTCTGTTCTCAAGCATTGAGAAGCATTCCTCCTTAGATTATAAAGCCTCGAAGCCGCCGGGCGGGAGGTCTGCGAAGCTTTCAATCTTATAATATGCAAAATCCTTACTCGGTGCCACACAAGAAAAAAGAGGAATAAGAAACTTCCGTTTCTTATTCCTCTTTTGAATTTTATACAGCAAATTTTATATGTACTTTTTCATCGTTTCCGTAGCTTCATCAGCTTCGATCGTGGAAGTAACAACTACATTTATGCCGTTCTTATCGGAAAACTCTGCAAGCTCGTCAAGCAGTACGTCAAATGCCGCTTTATCTTCCTTGCAAATGCGAAGCGCGGAGTCTATAAACAGCTCTGTAACGTCATGGTTGCTTGCATAAATTCCCGAAATGAAGCCGAAAAGCGACTGTGCGTCGGATATTAAATATTCATCCGCAGAGATAAGTCTGCACTGATATTTGATATCATAGCGAAGATTGTCGGATTTTTAGATGAATACAACGGATCCGCTTGAATGTTCAACGGCTTCGTTTACCATAGCAATAAGCTGTTTTGTCTTTCCTGTTCCTTTAAGTCCAATAATCAGTTTTAACATTAGATTCCTCCGTTACGACAGTTTTCACTTGTCGTTATAATCGTTATAATCATTATAGCAGATTATCACAAAAGATTCAACTGTCAATTTTGAAAAGTAATATTAATTATTTTTTCCGTATTAAAGAGAAGCTATACGCGCTTCGAGCTCGGACTTCATTTCCTCATATCCGGGCTTGCCGAGCAGAGCGAACATATTCTTCTTGTAGCTTTCGACACCGGGCTGATCGAAGGGATTTACGCCTGAGATATAGCCGGACACCGCACATCCGAGCTCAAAGAAATAAATAAGCTCGCCAAGGCTTGCTTCGCTTCTGTCGGGTGTTTCAATTACGATATTCGGAACGCCGCCGTCAACGTGCGCCAAAAGCGTACCGAGCATTGCGGTATGGTTGATCTCGTCTATTTCGCGCTCTGCGATAAAGTTAAGTCCGTCGATATTTTCCGCATCGAACGGAACCTTATAGGAATCGCTCGGATGCTTGATATCTACAACAGTCTCAAAGAGGTTACGTGTACCGTCCTGAACGAACTGACCGAGAGAATGGAGGTCTGTCGAGAAGATAACGGACGCGGGATAAATGCCCTTTCCGTCCTTGCCCTCGCTTTCGCCGTAAAGCTGCTTCCACCATTCGGAAAGCATCGCTACGGCAGGCTCATAGCTTACGAGGATCTCCGTTGTTTTGCCGTGTCTTGCAAGGATATTGCGAAGCGCCGCATACTGAAGGCAGGCATTTTCCTCGTAGGGTGCGGAGGTATACTTAGCTCTTGCTTCGGCGGCGCCTGTCATAAGCGCGTCGATGTCGATTCCGGCAACTGCGATCGGAAGCAGACCGACTGCCGTCAAAACGGAGAAGCGTCCTCCAATATCATCCGGAACGACGAAGGTTTCGTAGCCTGTTTTATCTGCGAAGCCCTTGAGAGTTCCGCGTGCGCGGTCTGTCGTTGCGAAAATTCTCTTTTTCGCCTCTTCCTCGCCGTATTTTTTATTCATCATTTCGCGGAATATGCGGAAAGCGATAGCGGGTTCAGTTGTTGTTCCGGACTTGGAAACAACATTTACGCACACGTCCTTGCCCTCACAAAGCTTAAGGAGCTCTACGATAGAGGATGCGCTTATATCCTTACCTGCAAAGTATATTTCGGGAGTATCCTTGGGGAGCGCATTATAATTGTTCGACTTAATGTACTCAATTACGGCGCGTGCACCGAGATAAGAGCCTCCGATGCCGATAACGACGAACACGTCGCACATTTTTTTAATGCGTTCAGCCGCCGCCTTGATGCGTACAAATTCTTCCTTATCGTAATTTACTGGAAGATCTGTCCAACCGAGAAAATCATTGCCGGGGCCGTTCTTTGCAAGGACTGTAGCGAGGGCGCTCTCGGCGCTTCCCTTCATATAGTCAAGCTCATGCTGACGCACGAACTGACTGACAAATTTTTTATTAAGATTAATACTCATATTAACTGCCTTTCTTCAGACGTTCGTTAAAATACACATTATTTTAACACAAAACAATGCTTTTTTCAATAGCTTCGCATTTATTTGGAGAGAATACCGCGGAATATTTTATAAATCACCCCGAAATAACCGATTTTCTCGGCGTTTTCGGTTGCCGT
This sequence comes from uncultured Lachnospiraceae bacterium, assembly GCA_964580615.1. GTDB lineage: Bacteria > Bacillota > Clostridia > Oscillospirales > CAG-272 > DTU064. The sequence continues at coordinate 5,809 of CAZOMK010000013.1, forward strand.
GACGGGAATTTCGCCTATTATTTCTCCGTCCGCGAAATAAGTGACGCTTCCGACTGCATCTCCGACGGAAACGGGCGCAGACAGATCCTGCGAAAGCATTACTGTTGAAGTTACGTTTTTGTCCATTCCCTTTTTCAATACAGCAGTAAAATCACCGTGCGCGCTTTTCACGGAAGCGCACACCGCGCCCTTTACCGGGACGTTTTCGCATTCGGCGGCGGGATCAGAATAAACGCAATAATTTGCGTAGCCGTAATCAAGCAGTGCTTTGGCGGCTTCGTTTCGCACGTCTCTTGTCGGCGCACCCATGATGACGGCTATAAGCGACATATTATCGCGCTCTGCGGTTGCGGATATGCAAAAGCCGGCTTTGGAGGTCGAGCCCGTTTTCAGTCCCGTTGCTCCGCGATAAAAACGTATAAGTCTGTTTGTGTTTGTCAGTCCGAATTCGCCGTTTCTTATTGTATCCATCCAAACGGTAGTAAATTCGAATATTTCCGGATGATTGACTATAAGCTCGCGAGACATAATCGCGATATCTCTTGCGCTTGTAAGATGTGCTGATGAGTCCTCGGCGTCGTCAAGTCCGTTTGTATTGACGAAATTCGTATTTTCCATTGAAAGCTCGGCGGCACGTTCGTTCATACGTGCGACAAAGGCGTTCTCGCTTCCCGCAATGTACTCGGCAAGCGCAACGCTTGCGTCGTTTGCCGATGCGATAACGACGCATTTGAGCAATTCGCACACAGTCATTGCCTCACCCGGCTCAAGGTAGACCTGCGATCCGCCCATTGACGCGGCATTTTCGCTGACGGACACAGTATCATCCATTGTGATCGCGCCCGACTTGACCGCTTCCATGACAAGAAGTATTGTCATTATTTTCGTAACGGATGCGGGACGAAGCGCTTCATCGGCGTTTGATTCATACAAAACGGTTCCCGTTGACGCCTCCATCAATATACAGCTTCGGCAGTCAAGCGAAAGCGACGTTTTTACCGAAGCGTTTTCTTCGATCAACGTCGGTTCGGGAACTGCGCTGTCCGCATTTACAGATATTCCGATTGAAAAAAGCATAAAAAAGGCGCACAAAACAGACACCGCACGTATCGAGCACAGATTCATTTTTTTCATATCAAACCTCACGTTTTGTTTATTTCCGTTTGGATTATATGAAAAGCGCCGCAAAACAATTCCGAAAAACAAAAACAAGAGCCGAAGCTCTTGTTTTTATATTAAGATCTGATTACTGATTTTCTTCCTTAAAGTCGGTTTCGTTTGCACTCGTGAGAATGAATACAATCTTATCGCCGTCTTTTACAAAGTTATCGGAAGCTCTGCCGGATGTAGGCTCAACGCCGTTGATCGTATAAGACCAGAAGAATGTAAGGTTATTGCCGTCTGCATCCTTACCGAGGAAGCCTTTATAATCCGAAACAACGGAAACGGATTTTCCGGTGGAATCGAGCGTATATCCGATATCGTACTCAGCGCAAGCATTGATGAACGCGTCAAGTGCACTTACCTGTTCGCCTTCGTCGTAAGCAATTTCGATGCTTACATCGTTAATGAATGTACGATCTTCAGCGGGGATAAGGAATTCTTCGTTGCCCTTAGCTTCTTCTTCAGCGTAGCGATAGTTGATATAGTCCTCACCAAGCTTTACGCCGACGGTAACCGTCATCTTGTTTCCACCGCAGCCCACGAACATGCAGGAAAGCATAAGTACTGCAAGGAGAAGAGTAAAAACTCTGATTTTTGTCTTTTTCATAAAATCCTCCAAAAAGTATTTGATGATTTTTAGTTTACTTAATTATAATACATATCTAATCAAGTGTCAAGCACTTTATTACAAATATAGGCTATGAAATTTGACGAATTTTATGCAATAGGCACACAGACCAATTCAAGCAATGCCCTGACCATTCGATCATGCAGAGCATTGCTTTATTATTGTTTTGTTATTGTTATGCCGTCGGGGAATCCACTTCGGGCGGATCCGTTGATTCGGTCGGAGGCTCGGACGTACTGTCATCGGCAGATGTTGATGTATCAGATGTATCGTCACTTGAATCGGTGGGATCGGTCACAGGCGGATCGGTCACGGGGGGATCCGTTACCGGCGGGTCTGTTACAGGCGGATCCGTTTCGGGCGGTGCCGTTGTATCCTCCACTCCGAACTGCGACGTATCAATACCGGTTGACTTATCGTAATTATAATGTTCGTAGCAGAATTTGTTAAACGGCTCGTTCACCTTGGAGACTCCGCAATATTCGCCCTCCTTCAGCATATTGGCGAAGAAAGACACGCCCCACCAGCCCGACGGAGCGACGTTGGACGGCAGTTCTCTGTACACATACTGAGCATCCGTTACAGTCACTTCGATCGGGAAGCTTCGATTTTCGATTTTAAGAAGTCCGTACTGCACGATATTTTCGCTCTTGCAATACTGGCTTGCGACTCCTCCCGTCTTTTTATCGTAATTCACTATAACATGGCAGTCGCACGATTCGGTGGGAGCTGTATCTACCGTAAAATATCCTGTCTGTGCGCGATTTCCTCGCGGATCGAGCTTGCACGCCTCCGTCATAAGCTTTCCGGAGTCCTTACAGTACGTACACTTGATGATTCCCGTTGCGTCCTCAAACTCTTTGAGCTTTTCATTGCCCGCCTTAACGGAATCGAAGATCTTTTCATGAACCTTTATCATGATCTTATCCCAAATCATGGCGGCGGAAGCGCTCGGAAAGTCGGAAAGCGTTTGGTTAAGGTCATATCCGAACCAAACTCCGCCGAGATAATACGGCGTATAGCCGACAAACCACTGGTCATATCTTGATGTTGTTGTACCTGTTTTTCCCGCAACATCTATGCTTGACTTGATCGTGATCTTTTTCGCGGTACCGTTATCTACGACAGCTTCCATCAGCTTTGTCATTATATCCGCTGTCTGTTCGCTGATGACGATCTCAGAGGGATCGTCCGTAGAAAGGACTGTATTTCCGTCCTTATCGGTGACCTTTATATAAGTTCTCGCCGTATTATAGACACCCTTGTTCGGGAAGATCTGATATGCCGCCGTCAGCTCTCTGAGCGTTACGCCGTAGGAAAACTGACCGAGGGCAAGCGGCGCCGCCGCTTTATCCGTATAAGAAATGCCCGCCTCATTTTCGTAGCTTTCTATAAGGCTGTCCATGTGGCATTTTTCTTTTAAGAATTCGAAGGATTTATCGACTCCGAGAAGCTGGAGCGAGCGCACCGCGATCGTATTCGTTGAATTACGGACAGCGTCATACACTGTTGTAAGTCCGTTATATTTTCCCGTTGCGTTTCCGGGCCACGGCTTTGCGTCCTCAACATCCTCATACGTTCCGAAATTAACGGGGACGTCATCAAGGACTGTTCCCCACGTCAAAACGCCCTCCTCTATTGCGGGAGCATAGACCGAAAGCGGCTTGATCGACGATCCGCACGGTCGGAGCGAGTGCGTTGCTCTGTTCAGGGCTCGGCTCAATGTTTTTTCGCCGCGTCCGCCGACAAGCGCAAGCACGTCACCCGTATACGGGTCAATTATGATCGCCGACGACTGCGGCTGAATTCCCGTATTTCCCTGCGGGAAGATCGTATCGTCGCGATAGGCATCCTCAAGGATGTCCTGTATTTCCGGATCCATAACGGTATAGATTTTATAGCCTCCGGTATAAAGCAGCACAGCGGCGACCTTTTCGGATACGCCGTACTGCTCCGAATAATCCTTGATAAAATCGTTGATGACAGCATCCGTATACCAAGATGTCGTACCTGTCGAAACTGTACTTTCCGTACTGTTCAGCACGAGATCGGCGTAATACACCTCATCATATTCGGCGCGCGTTATATATCCCTGATCGAGCATTGAGTCAAGGACTGTACGGCGACGCTCCGTATTATATTCGGGATTTCTGATCGGATCGTATTTATACGGCGACTTAGGTATAGCCGCAAGCGCCGCGCACTCTATAAGCGAAAGCTCGCTGACATCCTTACCGAAATAGGTATGTGCCGCGCTCTGCACTCCCGTACAGTTTTGAGAAAAGCTGATGATATTCAAATACATCGTTATGATTTCTTCTTTACTGTACGACGACTCAACATTGATTGCGCGCAAAATTTCCTGCACCTTACGCTGAATCGTAAAGTCGTCATCCTGAGTTGCGTTTTTTACAAGCTGCTGAGTTATTGTCGAGCCGCCGAAGGTCTCCTTTATATGGAGCACCTGATTTGCCGCGGCAGCGACTGTACGGAACCAGTCAACTCCGCCGTGACTCCAAAAGCGTTCATCCTCGATCGAAATAAACGCATTTACAAGATTTTCGGGAAGCTCGGTGTAATTTGCCCAAATACTGAATTCCTCTCCCGCGAGCACCTGGTCATCTATTTCCACTGCCGTACCGACTCTGTTGCTTCTGTCGGTATAGTCCATATAATAAAGCTGCGAGGACTGATCGGCAGAGGTGATTATCAGGCTGTCGTCAAAGGTCGGGTCGATATTATTATTGATATATACGGCAAACGCTGTGACGACGATAATTCCCGTAACCGCACATACGAGCAAAAGCGTTATGACAATGTCCATCACAAACGCAAGCGCCGTATATACGATGCGGATAATTATTCCCATCGCATAGAAAAATTCCTCAAGCCAATTTATGTTTTTGTTCTTTTCCTTGAGATATTGAAGCAGACGTTCCGCCCATTTGGGCAAGGATCTTTCTTTTTTTACGTTTTCCTCCGTCACACCCATACCTCCTTTTTGCTTTGGATTTTGTCGGACATCCCGACACTCTTACGGTTATTGTAACCCATAGATTTGAATAATTTATTAATGAAGCGGAGATAATACCGACAAGTTAAAATAATTTACAAATAGGCACGGTATTTTATGAAAAAATTAATTCGCACATCTGTATCTGTCATATTTATCGCCGCTTTTGCCGCTGTAAGCGGTCAGCTTTTTTCGTCGATGAGCAGTGGTGAGGAGACCTTTATAAAAACGGATTCCGCAAGCTTCATCAGATCCGACGGCATTGCCGCCGCCCCCTCCGACGCGATCTGTGTCATGTCTCCGTCCGAGTCTGCCTATATTATTCGTGAATATCGCGGCAAGGTCGGCATTTTCTCGTCATCGGACACGGAATCACCAATGCTTACGCTTGACGTATACGTTTTCACTCTGCCGAGCGTCGTTTCCGAGGGGCTGAAAAACGGGATCCGATGCAACTCGGAGGAGCTTTACTGCTACATTGACGCATTCACAAGCTGACGTACTACTTTAAGACTACGTTTTCGTCACCGAGCAACGATACAAGCTCCGAAATCAGTCTTTGCGAAGAAACGTCCGCTCCACACTCATCAAATCTGACGTATTCGCCCGATTCTTTATTGTATATAAATACAGTCAGCGCGCCCGAAAAGATGCGTACAAGCGCCGTTGCTCGCTTATACTGCTCGGACGCCGTATTCGGCACACGTATATACAGGCGAGTCGGCTGTTTGATTTGTTCTGCCGCACGGACTTTTGGGCGGCTGTACGGAGCTGACGCCTTTGATGTTGCGTCGCGGCGTGTTACTTCAGACAAGAGCTCGCACGATCTCAAGAGGAGCTTCGATGCGGCATCCTCCTCAATTGACACCTCTCCGCTTACGTAAAGCGGCTCATCTCCGTAAAGAAGCTCCGAAAAGCGCTCGAGCTTTGTCGGGAATACAACTATCTCTATATCGGACGATCTGTCCTCAAGGGTGACAAACATCATTTTGTCGCCCTTTTTTGTTTCCTTTACAGTTCGAGAAGTCACGATACCCGCAACCCTTACGATGCTCTTGTCCTTATATTTGACCTCGTCGGCTTCGCCAGCGTTTTCCTCGTCCGCGTACTCGCCGCCGACAGCCTTTATATCCGCAATACGATCAGGTTCAAGCTCCTTGAGCTTTTCCTCGTAATCGTCGAGAAAATGACCCGAAAAATACATTCCGGACACCTGTTTTTCAAGGCTCAACAAGCGTTTTTTCGTAAATTCGGGTATATCGGGATAGTCAAATTCGACTGTCTGCGCCGAGGCTTCGCCTCCCGATGAAAACATATCGAGCTGTCCCGAAACGCCGTTTCGCTTTTTTTCGTGAAGATTATCAACTATCGCTTCGTAGGACGCAAGAAGCTGACTTCTGTACTGTCCGAGTCTGTCGAACGCGCCGCTTTTTATGAGCGATTCAACCTGACGCTTATTCAAGTCGTACTCATTCATTCTTACAGCGAAATCATAAAACGAGACAAAGGCTCCGCTGTGCTCGCGTTCATCAGTGATGCGGTCGATAAACTGACGTCCGAGCCCTTTCAGCGCGGCAAGTCCGTATCTGATCCCGTCCTCGCCTACCGTATAGTCCGCTCGACTTTCGTTTATATCGGGAGCAAGCACCTTTATGCCGTAATGAGCACATTCCTCGATATATTCGGCTGTTTTGCTCTCCCAGCCGAGCACGGAGTCAAGCAATGATGACATATATTCCTTTGTATAATGGCACTTCAGATAAGCGGTACGGTACGAGATAACGGCATAAGCCGTTGCGTGGCTTTTATTGAAAGCGTAGCTCGAAAACGACGCCATATCGTCGAAAAGCTCGTTTGCGTCGGCGTCCGTCATACCTCTTTCGACAGCTCCGCAGACGAAATCCGCCCTTTCCGCTTCAAGCACATCCGCTTTTTTCTTTGCCATTGCGCGTCTGACAACGTCCGCTCTTGCAAACGAATACCCCGCAACTGCTCTGAATATCTGCATTACCTGCTCCTGATACACGATGCATCCGTAGGTTTCGGACAATATCGGGGCGATGCTCGGCATTTTATACCGTATCTCCCCTCCGTTATGCTTGCGCTCGATATACGTCGGTATCGAATCCATCGGGCCCGGACGGTACAGAGCTATTGTGGCGATTATATCGGCAAGACAGCTCGGAAGCATTTTCGTCAGCATTCGGCGCATACCGCTCGATTCAAGCTGAAAGATTCCGTTTGTTTCGCCGTCGCCGATCATTTTGAATGTTTCGGCATCGTCGTAAGGTATGAGCGCTATATCAAAGTCCGGATTTTTTTCGGTTATTCTTTTTACGGTATTTGAAATTATCGTTATATATCTGAGCGCGAGAAAGTCAAATTTAACAAGTCCTACCTTGGCGACCGTATCCATCTCGAACTGTGTTACGACAGTTCCGCCGTTGACGGCAAGCGGCACGATATCGGAAAGCGGTTCGCTCGTTATAACAACGCCCGCCGCGTGCGTGGATGCATGACGCGGCATACCTTCAAGCGCGCACGCCGTGTCGATCAAACGTCTGACCTCGCTTGAGGACTCGTATATTTCATGCAGTTCCTTTCCCTTCAGCGCCTCGGCAAGCGTTGATCCCGGAAACTGCGGTATCAGCTTTGCGATCCCGTCAACCTCGGAATATGACATTCCAAGCGCACGACCGACGTCTCTTACGGCGGCGCGAGCCGCCATCGTTCCGAAGGTGATGATCTGCGCTACGTGATCCGAGCCGTACTTTTCCCTGACGTAAGCAATGACTTCGTCGCGTCTATCGTAACAGAAGTCAACGTCAAAGTCAGGCAGGCTGACTCGCTCCGGATTAAGAAAGCGCTCGAAAAGCAGTCCGTAGCGAAGCGGGTCAATATCGGTAATTCCGATCAAATATGCAATAAGGCTGCCCGCTCCGGAGCCTCGTCCGGGGCCTACGGGAATGCCGTTTTTCTTTGCATACGCTATAAAATCAGCCACAACGAGATAGTATTCGTCAAATCCCATTCCGATTATAACGGACAGCTCGTATTCGATCCTTTCGCGGTATTCGCTTTCACTGTGCTCATTATCATAAACGATATGTGCGTGAGCAAGCTTTTCGGCAAGTCCCTTTTCGACTTCATTTTTCAGGTATATTTTCGGATCAACTCCGCCCGTAAAGGGATATTTCGGCATATAGATCTTGTCAAACGTAAGCTCAAGATTACACCTATCCGCGATCTTTTGCGTATTTGAGATCGGTGTTCCGTCCGCGATGTCTCCGAAAAGGCGTGTCATCTCCGCCGACGACTTAAAATAAAATTCGTCTGTTTCGAATCCGAGAGGTCTGCCGTCCGATATAACGTTATTTGTCTGGATGCACATCAGTATAGCCTGTGTATCTGCATCCTTGCGGTAAAGATAGTGGACGTCGTTTGTTGCGACAAGACCTATCTCCGTTTCCTCGGCAAGCTTCACAAGCGCTTCGTTGACGTTTTTTTGTTCGTCGATCCCGTGATCTTGAAGCTCAAGATAAAAGCTGTCGCTTCCGAAAATATCGCGCATTTTGAGTGCGTATTCACGTGCGGCGGCAAAATTTCCCGCAACGATCGCGCGCGGAATATATCCGGCAAGGCACGCGGAAAGCGCGATCAATCCTTCCGAATACGTTTTAAGCAGCTCCATATCGACTCTCGGCTTTGAATAAAAGCCTTCCGTCCAGCCGAGCGAAACGATCTTCATCAGATTTTTATAGCCCGTTTCGTTTTTGCACAGCAGTACGAGATGATTCGGGGATGCTCCGCGTCCGTCCTTTTTATCAAAGCGCGACGACGGTGCGACGTAGACCTCACATCCGATTATCGGCTTGATCCCTTCTTTTTTACACGCCTCGTAAAACTTGATCACGCCGTACATTGAGCCGTGATCCGTTATCGCGACGGCGCTTTGTCCCATATCCTTAGCCAATTTGGGGATATCGGCAATTCGGCAGGCGCCGTCGAGCAGGCTGTATTCCGAATGTAAATGAAGATGACAGAAGCTTGCCATACGGCACCTCCTTTTTAATTGTTTCTGTATTTATCAGCGATTGCGATTATTCGCTTCAACCGCGCATTAAGCGTTGATTTTGATACCGGTTCGGGAAAGATCGACGCAAGCTGAAAAAGCGACAGCTCCGGGTTTTCCAAGCGAAGCATCGCTGTTTTGCGAAGCGTCTCGTCAAGCAAAAAAAGTCTGTCCGTTTCGGTAATAAAGCTTATCGCTTCGCAAGCGCGCTCCGACGCGGCAGTTGATTTATTGATATTTGAAATGTCAGTATTATTCGCTCGATTCAGCGTTCCGCGCACATCCGCCTCCATACGCGCGTTTACTATATCGTACATGACGCGGTTACTTCCGGCGGCGGCAAAAAATTCGCCTATTGAATCGCTTGATTTTATATAAAGCACGTGCGAGCCGCGCCTTTGGCGTTTTTTCGGTTCAAAGCCGCACGCGGCAAGCAGGTCTGCGGCATTTTCCGCCGCTTTTTCGGTACGAAACGTAAAATCGAGATTATACTCGTGTGCGGCAGGGTCGTTCATGCTTCCGACCGCGATAAAAAGTCCCCTCAAAAGCGCTCCGCGACATCCGGCGCATTTCAAATGCGAAACGCTTGAAAGCGGAGCGTCGCTTCTCATTTCCGAAATCTTATCCGTATGAAAAAACTCATCCGCAAGCGCGTAAAAGTAAGCTTTTACCTCGCTGTTTCGAAAGTTCGGCTCGTCTGGGAGAACGGCGGACATTGCCGTCACTATGTTTTTACGGCAGCAGTTATTCTTAACTCTGCCTGAAATGAGTTCTGATTTTATATCCGATGAATACGACATATCACATATAAATGAGCTCGCGCTCTATTTTGATTCCATGTGCCTTTTCAAGCTCGTTTGTTACAAGCTCGACAAGAGCCTTAACGTCAGCGGCGGAGGCGCCGCCTTTATTCACGATGAAGCCGGCGTGCTTTGACGAGATCTCCGCTCCGCCGATTCTGTACCCCTTCAGTCCGGCTTCGTCGATAAGCTTTGCCGTAAAATAGCCGGGGTAACGCTTGAAAACACTTCCCGCGCTCGGATATTCGAGCGGCTGTTTTTCTCGGCGTCTGCTCATAAAATCGGTCATTTTTTCAAGGATCGTCTCGCAGTCTCCGCGTTCGAGGCTAAACTCTGCGGACAAAACGGTCAGCGGACGGTGTCTTATGACGCTTTCCCTGTATCCAAGGCAAAGCTCCTCTTTCGTCAACGTCAAAACCGAATCCGATTCGGCGTCGTAGCATTCGACGGAAACGATCACGTCTGCGATCTCGCCGCCGTATGCGCCCGCGTTCATCGCAACGGCTCCGCCGACAGTTCCGGGGATGCCGTACGCGAATTCAAGTCCGGCAAGTCCCGCGCGCTGCGCCTGCGACGCCGCTGAGGTGATGCCGCGTCCCGCATCAGCTTTGAGCGTACAGCCGTCGATCTCGATTTCGGACATCAAGGTCGTAACGACGAGCACGCCGTCATAGCCGTCGTCGGAAACAAGGACGTTTGAGCCGTTTCCGAGCACGGAATACACTTCTCCCGAATCCTTAAGATACCGCAAAAGGGCGCAAAGCGCCCCTTTTGTTTTCGGATATACTGTTACCTTGACACTTCCGCCGATCTTAAACGACGTAAGCTCGGAGGCAGGCGCGTTCAGCCTGTATTCATATTCATCCGCTCTGCGGGAAATAAACTCAATTATACCGTTATTTTTCAAGATTTTTCTCCGGAATAGCATATTTCGTAAAGTTCATTCAGGCTTTTGATCGTATAAAGCGGTGACACGTCTCCACTGTCCTTTCCGTTTGGATTGAACCAGCAGGTATCGAGTCCTGCGTTTATACCGCCCTTAATATCGCTCGAAAGCGAATCGCCGACAAGAAGCACGCGATGCTTGTTTTCATCGGTGATTCCGAGCTCGTCAAAGACAATATTAAAATATTCGATCGCGGGCTTATCATGCCCCATTTCGTCTGAAATGAACGCTTTTTTTATATATTTTGTTATCGGTGAGCGTGCAAATCTGCTTTTTTGGACACTTGTTGTGCCGTTTGTTACGATATACAGCTCAAAATCAGCATAAAGTCTGCGGCACAGCTCCTCCGATTCGGGAAAGAGTATCGACTTTTCCGCAAGTGCGTTCAAATAAAAATCCGCTATCTCACGTGCAGACCTTCTTACCGTGACATTTTTCGCTTCAAGCGCCGAGATAAGCTTTGCGAAGCGCTCAACTTTAAGCCTTTCGCGCGTTGTTTCGCCGCGTTCAAGCGCCTTCCATTCGCGATCGTTTATCTCGTGATAGATCGCAATCGTTTCTCTGTCGCACGGTATTCCCGCAAATTCGAGCGATTCCCTGAGCGAAAGCTTTTCGGAAGCGTCGAAATCGTAGAGAGTTCCGTCTGCGTCAAAAAGGATCGTACCGTACTTCATCAGAGCGTAAACTTATGGAAAGTCTTTTTGCCTTTTTTCAAGACAACACCGGCTTCAAACGCCGATTTTTCAATCGTCAGCGAAGGATCGGTGACTTTTTCACCGTCGATAAGCACGCCGCCCTGCAAAACGAGCGTTCTTCCCTCTCTGCGCGAGGGGGCAAGCTTTGCCTTGATCATCATATCGAGGACGACGATCTTACCGTCCGTAAAATCGTCGTCGGAAAGAGCTGTCGCGGGCATATTTTCGGAATTTCCGGCGCCGCCGAACACTGCCTTTGCCGCCGCGTCTGCCTTATCCGCTTCTTCCTTACCGTGAACCATTTCGGTAAGCTCGTATGCAAGGATCTCCTTAGCTCTATTAAGCTCAGCGCCCTGCCAATTTGCCATTTCCTCTATCTGTTCAAGCGGGAGGAAGGTAAGCATACGGATGCACTTCATTACATCCTCATCCGCAACATTGCGCCAATACTGATAAAAATCAAACGGGCTTGTCTTGTTGGGATCGAGCCAAACTGCATTTCCGGCTGTTTTGCCCATCTTTTTGCCCTGCGAATCGGTGAGAAGGGTGATCGTCATTGCGTGAGCGTCCTTACCGAGCTTACGTCTGATAAGCTCCGTACCGCCGAGCATATTCGACCACTGATCATCGCCGCCGAACTGCATATTACAGCCGTAGTTTTTGTAGAGATGATAGAAGTCGTACGACTGCATTATCATGTAGTTAAATTCAAGGAACGAAAGTCCCTTTTCCATTCTCTGCTTATAGCACTCCGCGCGAAGCATATTGTTGACGGAGAAGCATGAGCCAACCTCGCGAAGAAGCTCGACGTAATTGAGGTTGAGGAGCCAGTCCGCATTGTTTATCATCATTGCCTTGCCCTCTCCGAAGTCGATGAAGCGCTCCATCTGACGCTTGAAGCACTCGGCGTTATGATTGATATCCTCTATCGTAAGCATTTTTCGCATATCTGTTCTGCCGGACGGGTCACCGATCATTGTTGTACCACCGCCGATGAGAGCGATCGGCTTATTTCCCGCCATTTGGAGACGTTTCATGAGCGTGAGCGCCATGAAATGCCCCGCTGTCAAGCTGTCTGCGGTGCAGTCAAATCCGATATAGAACGTTGCCTTTCCCGCGTTTATCATTGTTCTGATTTCTTCTTCGTTTGTTACCTGTGCAAGCAGTCCTCTTGCTTTGAGTTCTTCGTAAATACCCATATGTCGATTCCTTTCAAAATAAAAAGTCCCCTGCGTTCAGCAGAGGACGAAGTTTTCGTGTTACCACCTCAGATTTACGGATATCTCGCGATATCTCGCCTTGACAAGTGCAAAATCCGCACTTCAGCGCGTTAACGGGCGCACACGTCGCAGCCTACTGTTATTTCGGTGCGAGGCTCGGGAGGGTACTTCGGAAAAAGGTCCATATCGTCTTTCACCTACCGACGACTCTCTGAATGGCGCGCCTTTTTCTTACTTTTTCCGTCACAGCCTTTATACCGAAGCAGTATATCACACAGATCCGATTTTGTCAAGAAAAAAGTCAAGCATTTGAATCGTCGTGCTCCGCGATAAGCTCACGAGCCGCATTTTTCTGAGTTTCCGTAACGTTTATTCCTCCGATGATACGCGCGATTTCGTTTATGCGATCATCGCCCGCAAGAGATCTGACGGTTGTTTCCGTTCTGCCGCCCGTCTCGTGCTTTTCGACGAGCAGATGCGTTTCGGCAAGGGATGCTATCTGCGCGGAATGTGTGATCGCGATGATCTGGCGTGTTTTCGCGCTTTCCTTCAATCGCAGACCGATCTTGCCGGAAGTGGAGCCTGACACACCCGTATCTATCTCGTCATAGATTAACGTTTCTTCGCAGCATTTTTTATTGCCCACGCTCTTTATTGCAAGCATAACGCGCGAAAGCTCGCCGCCGGAAGCGGCTGTTGCAAGAGGACGGACGTCCTCGCCCGCATTAGCCGAAATGTAAAATTCCGCGGACTCACATCCGGACGGAGAAAGCTCCGTTTTTGTAAATTTAACGGTAAAGGTCACCTTAGGCATATCAAGTCCGACAAGCACACGGCAGATCTCGTCCGACATTTCATTTGCCGCATCTCGGCGCTTGAGTGCAAGCTTTTCTGCCGCAATCACAGCATTTTCCCTTGCATTTGCAAGCATTTTCTCAAGCTTTGCGATGCGTTCGTCGTTATTTTCGATTGCATCGAGCTTATCGGCGGCGGATTCTCTGTGCTTGAGAACAGCCTCGACTGTACCGCCGTATTTGCGTTTAAGCCTGTATATTTGATCAAGTCTGTCGTCTATTTTTTCGAGCCTTTCGGCGGGATCCTCATCCTCGACGCTTCCGAGACCGAACTCGTCATACGTACGTCTTGCAATATCCTCAAGCTCAAGTGCGATCGACTTTAATTTTTCGGCGTCCTCGGCGGCAGCTTTTGAAAATTCCTCAAGCTGTTCCATTGCCGACGCCGCCCTCTCCGCAAGATATGAGGCAGAGGCGCCCTTTTCGTTACCGTAAGCGGCGCGATAAACGAACGCCGCAAGCTTTGTGATCCGTTCTCCCGCTTTCAGACGTGCCTTTTCGCGTGTAAGATCGTCCTCCTCGTCCGCGGAGAGCTTTGCGGCGTCTATTTCTTTGATTTGATACCTCAAAAGATCAGCCGCCAGCGCCCCCTCATCGGAAAGGCGCTTGACCTCGTCATATTCGCCCTTTACGGCAGTATATTTTTCATAAAGCTCGGCATATTCCGATATTTCCGCCGACGTTTCGGCATATTCGTCGATAAGCGCGAGCTGCGCCTCCGCTGTTTTCAGCGAAAGGCTCTCACTTTGACCGTTGACTGTGATCATCGAAGCCATGCATTTCTTCAGATTTGCAAGCGAAATGCTTCTTCCGTTGATCTTGACAGTGCCCTTACCCGTCCGCAGTTATTGTTCTTTCGACAGTAAGCTCGCCGTCCTCAACGGAGATACCT
>CAZOMK010000014.1:0-19778 GCA_964580615.1 uncultured Lachnospiraceae bacterium
AAGGAGATGATTTTATGAAAAACAAGGATTCTGTTCGTATTTCCGTGCGGTTATCCGAAGAAGAAAAAGTAAAGTTGGAACGCTCGGCAGAGATATGTGGACTATCTCAATCGGAATTTGTGCGGCAGCTCTGCAAAGGTAAAGCGCCAAAGCCACAACCTACAAAAGAGTTTTGGCAGTTGCTTGAAGCACTCTATGAAGTTCACAAAGGTTTTAAGAAGTGTGCAAAGTACGAGTCTTCTGCACTGAATATCTGCAAAGAAATTGAGTACCTTATCCTCGATTTACAGGAGGTGGGATAATGGCGACAACAAGTTTATGGCACATTGAAGGTCGGTTAAAAGACCTTATTGCCTATGTAGAAAATCCCGAAAAAAACGGTAGCAAACAATCCGAGTTTGCAACCGCTATGGGAGGTTATGTCCTATGTCCAGCGCCCAGAAGCTACCGAGCAAGGCGAATATGTTTCCGCTATCAACTGTCTCAAAGAGATTGCATTGCAGCAGATGATACTGACCAAAAAGCAGTATGGAAAAGATGACGGATATATCGCTTGGCACGGATATCAGAGCTTTAAACTGGGAGAGATTTCACCGGAACAAGCACATCAAATCGGCTTACAGTTGGCAAAGGAAATGTGGGGTGATCGGTATCAAATGATCGTCACTACCCATCTTGACAAAGACCATCTGCACAACCATTTCTGCTTCAATTCCGTGTCCTTTATCGACGGTGGAAAATACAATTATTCCAAGTCCGAGCTGAGAAAACTCCGTGATGTATCTGACCGTATCTGCGCCGAACACGGCTTATCGGTCATCAAAAGCCCTCACAAAGCACCCAGCAGACCTGTGTGGCTGGACGAAAGAAGTGGTAAACCTACACGCTACAATGTGTACCGTGAAGATGTACGGGAGGCAATCAATTTCAGCCGCCGCCCCTACTATATGGAGGAATACTTGCAGCGAAAAGGATATATTACCGACTTCACCGGCAAGCATTGGAAGATACGATTGCCGCAGTACGAGCACTTCACAAGGCTTGATACCTTAGACGAACGGTGGACGCCTGAAAATATTCAAAGGACTATGGGTGCGTATGCAAGGTACGGAAACCGCAGAGCTGAGATAACCTATCCGCCTCAAATGCCGCAAGAATTGAAAGAATGGTATAAGCCTTTTCACAAGACAAGCCATATCTATCGCCTGTATCTGCACTACTGCTATCTGCTCGGTTATCTGCCGAAGAATACGGAGTACAAGCCAACAAGCCCTTATCTCAAAGAGGACTTGCGGAAGTTGGATGAGCTTTCCGAACAGGTACGATATATGGGCAAATACAATATCGAAACGATTGATGATTTGTATGCTGACCGAAAGAATATTGAGGGCAGTATGGAAAGGCTAACCCAAACCCGCACCAAACTGCAAAACAAAATTCGCAGAGCATCACCAGCCGAAAAAGAAGTGTTACGGGAGGAAAAAGCAAAGGTGACGGAGCAGATTACTGTTCTGCGAAAGCAGTCAGGCTGTTGATTTTCTTCCAATCGTCACCCGCCTGAACCAAACCTTGTTTAAACATGGCAAGAGCCACATCCATAAGTCCGTCTTTCAAAGCGGCGGCGATAAGTGGATCAAGATCGCTTGCCAGTTCTGCCTTTTCATCCAGAACTTTTTCCATAAAATCAGGATGCTGATCCATATATCGTGCAAGCTCAGTCCTGTAGTTTTCGGGAAAATTGTAAAGGCCGTCAATTACATCGCTCGTCAATTCAGTAAGAGAACCATCTGCGTACTGCGTGTAGGGTAGAAAGGGCTGCTTCAATACATGACTGTCTACGATAAGGATGACTACGGTTTTACTTTTGCGGACGGAACTGAAATCAGATTATAAAAGCACACCCTGCATTGGCAATGCTAATGCAGGGTATTTCTCTGTCTGCAGAAAATGCACCCACGCTTGTTTAATCCTCAAAAAGTGTTAGGAAAAATCAAAAAGTATGGGGCAAATTCAGATTGTATCAAAGACGGCTATTACATAGATGACGGATTTTCCGGAACGAATTTTGATCGACCATCTTTCAGGAACTTGGAACAGCAGATAGAAAACGGAGAAATCGGGACAGTGATTGTCAAGGATATGTCACGACTCGGCAGGAATTATTTACAGGTAGGAATGTATACCGATATTGTGTTCCCCGAAAATGATGTGCGCTTTATTGCTGTCAATGACAATGTGGATTCAGCCGTACAAACCGAGTTTGATATGACGCCGATACGCAATTTCTGTAACGAGCTTTACGCAAGAGATACCGCCAAGAAAATCAAGTCCACATTCAAAATGAAAGGCGAAAGTGGTAAGCACTTGACCACCAATCAACCTTTTGGCTATGTCAAAGATACTGATGACAAAAATAAGTGGCTGATTGATGAGAAAGCGGCAAAAACGGTGCGATATATCTTTGAACTCTGCTGCAATGGATATGGTCCGACGCAGATTGCAAAGCGGTTGCAGAGGGAAAAGGTATTAACCCCGACAGCGTATTATGCACAGAATAAAGGCGAACTGTTACCGCCTGAACCATTCAAGTGGGCACAGAAAACTGTTGCAGGAATTTTGGGACGAATGGAATATATCGGGCATACCGAAAATTTCAAGACCTCTTCCAAGAATTATCGCAGTAAAAAGCGAGTGTGGAACGACAAAGAAAACCGCAAGATTTTTGAGAACACGCACCCTGCAATTATTGATACTCACACCTTTGACACAGTACAGGAAATCCGAAAGCATAAACGCAGACCGACTGCTACGGGCAAAATATCCATCTTCTCAGGCAAGGTATTTTGTGCTGACTGCGGTGCAAAACTGCATTACAACACTTCAAATTATCACAATGAAACGCAAGATTGTTTTGTATGTTCCAATTACCGCAGTAATACGGGAACTTGCACTATCCATTATATCCGAGCAGTAACCTTAAACCGATTGGTATTCAGGCACATTCAAAATGTACTGTCCTATATTCAGCAGTTTGAAGCGTCTTTCGTAAAGAAAGAGAAAGAAAAGGCTGAATTACAGCACCAAATGTCGCTTGATAAAGCAAGGGTGGATATTGTAACCCTACGCCGCAGAGATGAGGATTTGGATACTCTTTTCAAGCGAATATATGAAGATATGGTTTCGGGTAGGCTTACAGCAGAACGAGTTGACAAGCTTTCTTCCGAATATGAGGAAGAGCAGAAAAAGATCAAAGCAAAAATTGCCGAATTGCAGGGACTAATTGACAGCGGTGAGCAAAGTGAATATGACTTGAAAGAGTTTTTGAATAATGTCCGCAAATACACCGATCCAAAAGAACTGACGGCAGAACTGTTGAATGATTTGATTGACAAAATTATAGTCCACGCACCAGATAAGAGCAGTGGACACAGAAAACAAAAGATTGAAATTTACTACAAGGCTGTTGGAATTATCAATATTGCCAATGAGGATTGCATTGCCCTCGATGGCAGACTCGGTATGCAAAACCGAAAGAAAAAAACAGCCTGATAACGCAAAGCGGCGGCACAGCTTTCACTGTACCGCCACCTTACATAAATACTTCGTTATCGCACCTCGGCTAAAGGAGAGCCTGTTTTGTTTGATTATCAGTCAGTCTGTGAGGATTTCTTCGCTTTTCTTGCAATCAACCAGATCACAACGCCAACGCAAGCAATAACGCCGAGCGCAGTGTAAACTGTTTGGAACGAGAGGGACTTTTCAATGGATGGTTCCATCGTATCGACTACGACGGCAATCGGGATCCCCGTCTTTTCCGTAAACGAGTCAAGCGCTGTTTCGATCGTAGCGTTGTTCAGCTTGAGCTCACTCTTGTTGACGAAGTGCGAATCAACCTTTTTACCGGGCATTTCGACGACGAAAGATGAATCAAGTCCGAGCACGGATACCTCCTTTTCCATTGTGTTCACAACGGAAGCAAGACTCTTGCTGAGGGAGTAGGTGTAATAATCTGTATCGACGTTTTCAAAGACCGCGTTTCCGTAGACTGTTGATTCGTTACCGAAAAGATTTGTTATTTCGGTGCGGATGTTGTCTCCTACCCACGCGATCGTGCGGAAATCGTTGCATTCATCGTTCACAAGGAAAACGAGCAGGATGTTGTCCTCGTATGAAACGGAATTCGATCCGAATTCATTCGCGTAGCAGGAATCTGCGTAGGCTTGGAGCTTTTCTTCGCTGAATTCGGAGCTGCCGCCGCTGAACAGATCAAAAACAGCAGATCCCAACGACGATACGACAGTAATCAATATTATGATGATAAAGACGAGGACAAACGCGCAGCCCGAGCAGGATGAAAACGGGCCGTATCCAGGACGTCCCCATGGCCGCCTTCCGAAATGACCTCCCATCGGCGGTCGCGGTCCTCCCATCGGCGGCATACCGCCGGGACGATGACCTCCGCTCGGACGCGAGCTTCCGCCGAAGCTTCCGCGCGAGCCGCCGCCGAAGCCTCCGCGTGATCCGCCGCCGAAGCTTCCGCCTCTTGATCCTCCACCGGGTCCTGGCATAGTTATCTCCTCCTTGAAATTACAAGCTTATAGTATCATTATAAATCTAAAATGTGACGATTTCAAGACGGTTAATGCTTAATAATGTGAAAATGTCAGTCGAATTTTCTGTCATAGAGGAGCGCCGCGATCAAAACAACGAGACAAGAGCCTGCGTTATGGACGAGCGCGCCTGTTGTGGGCGTGAGAAGCTGGAGGAAGGAAAGTACGATCGCAACAAAGTTGATGATGAGCGACAGCGTGATTCCGAATTTTATTGTCTGCATAGTCGCATTCGAGAGTCTCTTGAGATAGGGAAGCTTCGAAATGTCATCTCCGATCAGCGCAATGTCCGCCGCCTCTATCGCAATGTCGCTTCCGACACCGCCCATGGCGATTCCGACGTCTGCACTCTTGAGCGCGGGCGCATCGTTTACGCCGTCGCCTATCATTGCAACGCATCTGCCGTCTTTGCGTAAGACTTCAACGGCGGCTACCTTTTGATCGGGCAAAAGCTCCGCACGAACATCGGGAATTCCGACTTTCTTGGCGAAATGCGATGCCGCGCGGCGGTTGTCTCCCGTGAGAAGCACGGGCGAGACGTCAAGCTCGTTAAGCTTGCCCACCATAGCGTTCGCTTCGGGACGGAGCGTGTCTGAGAGGGCGATCGTTCCGATAACCTTTCCGTCTGCCGCGGCGATGACGGACGCCTTGCCGTCACTGCGGAAGCCGTCAAGCAGTGACGACGTGCTCGCGTCAAGCTTTATGCCGTGCTCGTTCAAGTAAGCCTCGGAGCCGCAGAGTACGCTTCTGCCGCCCGCGACGGCGCTGATGCCCTTGCCGGATTCCATTGAAAAATCGTCGCAGTCGTCAAAGTCTATGCCGACGAATTTTGCGTATTCGACGATAGCCTTTCCGAGCGGATGCTCGCTCTTGCTTTCTGCGGAAGCAACAAGCGAAACGAGCGCGCTCGCGTCAAGCTCACCATCAACGGAAACAACGTCCGAAACCTCAAGCTTGCCGTAAGTCAGCGTGCCGGTCTTGTCGAAAGCAACAGTATCGACCTTGCCCATCTTTTCAAGCGCTTCGCCGGATTTAATAATGACGCCGTACTTTGTCGCCTGACCGATAGCCGCCATAATTGCCGTCGGCGTTGCCAAAACGAGCGCACACGGACAGAACACAACAAGAACAGTTACCGCAACGACGATGTTTTGCTTGATCAAGCCGAAAATTACTGCAAGCAAAAGCGCAACGGGGACAAGATAGCTTGCCCATTTGTCCGCGATTCTTTGCATCGGCGCTTGCTTGTCCTCCGCCTCGCGTACCATTCGAATGAGCTTTCCGAGCGAGGAATCCTCGCCTATTTTCGTCGCCGTAATGTCGATCGCGCCGAAGCGATTGATCGTTCCGCAGAATACGCTGTCGCCGACAGCCTTGTCAACGGGGAGCGATTCACCCGTCATTATTGATTGCTCGACCGAGGTGTTGCCCGATATGATCACACCGTCAATGGGGATCGTTTCGCCGGGGAGAATGCGAAGCACGTCGCCGACGTTGATCATTTCCGCGGGGATCGTTTCCTCACCGTCGGAGGTGATACGTCTGCCCGTCGTCGGCACAAGGCTGATGAGCTTTTTCAGCCCCTTCTTTGCGCGGTCTGTCGTAAGATCCTCAAGGATCTCGCCGAGCGCCATTATAAACGCGACCTCGCCCGCCGCGAAAATGTCACCGATCGAGACGGCGGCGACCATCGCTATTGAAATGAGCAGTGCGGACGATATCTTCGAGATGCCCTTGTTGCGTATAAGACGCGATATGGCGTTATATACGAGCGGAGTTCCCGAAATGAGAATGGTGATCCATGAAAAATCAAACGGGATCGCGGCGAAAAACGCCGGCTCGGATCCGCTGAATTCCTCGATAACGTGAGGAATGAGATCAAGCAGCATGAATATTCCCGAAACGATCGTTGCGGGGATCTCGGTTAAACTTGAAAAAAGCTTTTTTAACATTTAGTCCTCCTGATACGGTGCTTGACAAAGCCCCGAAAATGATGCATAATAAATACAGTACCGAACATTCAGTACGGCATTATTATACGTTGAGATGAGACGGAAAGCAACAATCATCGCGCGTCAAAAGTAAGATACCGAACTTTATATCGAATATGTTCAGTAACGGAGGAAAAACATGGACAGACGACAGCAAAAAACGAGAAAAGCCATCTTCAAGGCGTTCAGAAGTCTGCTTGAAAGGAAGCGTTACGATCATATTACCGTTCAGGAGATCATTGACGAGGCAGACGTCGGAAGAAGCACCTTTTACGCACATTTCGAAACGAAGGATCTTCTTTTGGATGCACTTTGCGAGGAGCTTTTCTTCCATATATTTGAGCACGATCCCTGCCCGTGGGTCGGAAAGGATACAGATCTCGAAAGCAAGCTTTCGCATACGCTTTGGCATATCCGAGACGAAAAAAACGACCTGTCTGGAATACTTCTTTCCGATTCGGGCGAGCTGTTTATGACTTATTTTAAGCGTCATTTACATAAAACCTTTGAGGATTTTATAGATATATTCAAGGTCGATGTGCCGCGTGAGTTTCTGCTGAACCATCTTGTCGGAAGCTTCGCGGAAACTGTCATGTGGTGGATCAAGGAGGGGATGAAAACTCCTCCGGAGTCAGTCGCCTCGTACTTTATGGCAGTGACGGAAACGCATTGATGTCATTATAAAAAGAAAGAGCAAACAAGCAAGACGAAAAGCTTGTTTGCTCTTTTTTAGGTTATCTGATCTTCAAGTCTGTTAAATTTCGTCGTTGTAATATCGAGTAATAAATTCCGACATACTTCCCGCGACGCGTTTCCAACATTTTTCGCCTAAATATTCGTGCTCCCAAATGTAGATCGAATCCTCGTCCGGAACCCCGTCGGCTTCGACTCGATAGCAGTAATAGTCGCCGCAGCCGTTTGTCGCAAAGAAAATAAATCTGTCAACCTTGTCGATGTATTCTTCCTTGCTGAAATCTTCCTCGAAAAGCGGCAGCCAAATCTCTCTGTTCGTTTGAACGTTCTCGATCATGGCTTCTGCCGACAAAAGGCACCATTTGTCGCCGTTTGTCTCGCGAAGCAGAGCGCGAAGCTCCTTCGGGAACGGATATCCGATGACCTTCTCTGCCTCCGCTATGACCCCATCCGGACAGGGCGGCTGAAGCTTTACAAAATTATTGTCTTTCGTAAGCTCGGCGATAAGCTCTCTGTACATGACCTTCCTCCTTATTATACGGCGAAGCCGCCGTCAACAGACAGAACCTGACCGGTGACAAACGAGGCTCGCTCATCCGCAAGAAAGAGCACCGCCTGCGCGACCTCGATCGGCTGACCGATGCGACAAAGCGGAGTTTCGTCCGCGAGCGCGTCAACGTCCGATGACGAAAGATGTGAGTTCATTTCTGTTGCGATGACGCCGGGCGCAACGCAATTGACTCTGATTCCGGACGGGCCGAGCTCCTTTGCGAGCGATTTTGTCAGTCCGATAACGCCAGCCTTTGAAGCGGAGTACGCAGCCTCGCACGACGCACCCGAAATGCCCCACATTGACGAAATGTTGACGATCGCGCCGGAATGAGCGCGGACCATTTCACGCGCCGCGGCGCGGCAACAGTAAAAGGCGCCGTCAAGATCGACGGACATCAACCGTCTGTATGCGGCGTCGGTCATATCGGTGAAAAGCCCGACGTCAGATATCCCCGCATTGTTGACGAGCACGTCAACAGACCCGAAACGGCGAACGGCAAAGTTCATCAGTGCGTCGGCGTCCGTGCTTACTGAAACGTCGGCGCGGAAGATTTCGACGTCGGTGTTGGTCAGACGGAGCCTGTCGCGAAGCGAGATCGCTTCGCCCTCCGATCTGTTGTAATTTATTACGACGGAGTACCCGTTTCCCGCAAACAGTGAAGCAATGGCGGCTCCGATCCCTCTCGAAGCGCCCGTGATTACGACAGTTTTTTTCATAGCTTCCCCTAAAACGTGTTTTTATTATTTATTTTAACACAAGCGCGACGTTAAATAAAGGCTTATTACGCTTGTTTCAAGCTGATTCTTATGATATAATTGCCCAAAGTCAAAGTTTTCGGAGGAAAAACGAAGTGACAGAGAAAGAAAAGCTTCACACAGGCGATATTTATTACCCGTCCGGTGACGAGATCATGACAGAGCAGACGGCTTGCCTTGAAAAGCTGTATGACTACAATTCAACGCGTCCGAGTGAGTCGGAAAAGCGTGCCCGACTTATGCGCGAAATGTTTGCCGAGCTCGGGCGGGACTGCTATATAGAGCCGCCGCTTCACGCAAATTGGGGCGGACATCACGTTAAGCTCGGTGATTGCGTCTACGCAAACTTCAATCTCACCTTGGTTGATGATACGTATATAACGATAGGATCGTACACGATGATCGCGCCGAATGTAACGATCGCAACGGCGGCACATCCGATCCTGCCAGAGCTGAGACGCCGCGGCTATCAGTTCAATATGCCCGTTACAATCGGAGAAAATTGCTGGATCGGCGCAGGCGCGCTCATAATGCCCGGCGTCAAAATCGGGGACAACAGCGTGATCGGCGCCGGAAGCGTCGTTACGCGTGATATTCCTGCAAATGTTGTCGCGTACGGTAACCCGTGCCGCGTGATCCGAGAGATCGGTGAGCACGACAAGGAGTTTTATTTTCGCGAAAGACGTGTGCCCGACGAGCTTTTGCAAATAACGGGCGCGGACGAATAAGTCCGCGTCCGTTTTCGGCTTCGTCGGCGGCGATTATGCTCAGATGATGCCCTCGCCGTTGAAGATTGGGATGAAGCTTTCGGCGACAGTGCCGCCTTCTTGAATGAATCCGTTTTCAACGCCGAGCGCGCAGGCGTAATCTACGACGTCGTCGTATTCGGCGTCCGTGACGCATCGCGTCAGCTCCGGCGGAAGCTCAACTCCCGTGACGGGCGTGTATTGATTCATGATGCTCATGAAAATCCCGTGACTGTAGCGATCAAACAGATATTTTATTATTTTTTTACTGTCGCAAGTGCAGCCAGGGAGAATAAGATGCCGAACGATCATGCCCTTGAGCATTATTCCTTCCTCGGTTGTGCCGTCTTTTTCGGCAAAACGAGGCTCACCTACCTGACGGAACATCTCGTCAAGCGCGGACGAGGCTGCGTCGAAATAGTCACGCGCACGCGAGTATTTATGCGACAGCTCTGATGAAAAATACTTCATGTCGGGGAGGTAAACGTCGATCAAGCCGTCGAGCATTTTAAGCGTCTCAACAGATTCGTAGCCGCTTGAATTGTAGACGACGGGGATCTTCAGTCCGTGCGCTTTTGCGCGTTCGAGCGCGGAAACAACGTGCGGGACGAAGTGCGCGGCTGTCACAAGATTGATGTTGTTCGCGCCGTCAACGTCCTGCAAACGCAAAAAAATATCGGAGAGCGCTGAGTCGGTGACGGAGAATCCGACTTCCTCCGACGAGATCTCGTGATTTTGACAAAAGACGCATCCGAGTGAGCATCCGCTGAAGAAAACGGCACCGGATCCGCGCTCACCGGAAATGCATGGCTCCCAATAGTGAAGCGCCGCACGCGCCGCTGTAAGCTCGGAGGTCATTTTGCAAGCTCCGAGTGCGAAAGCGGTCCTGTCGATGCCGCATTTGCGCGGGCAAAGCGTGCAGTGACGATATGCGTCGTAATGACTGTAAGACACTTGTATAAGACCTCCTTCAGATGTGAGACAAATGTATAACACGCGGCGAAATCAAAATATCACAATATTATAACATTTAGCTCATTATTTATGCAATATATTTTTTTATAATATGAAAACAAATGCGCGCATAAGTCAAAAATAAGCATAGCTATTGACAATGCGAAAAAAATGAGGCATAATAAGAAATGATTTTTATTGTGAATTTATTTGAGGTGAATTTATGCAAGGTGAAGATAAAAAGCTGAAGAGCAAGAAGCAGAAAATGCCGGAATGGGGCAAAAAGCTGCTTTGCGTTCTTGCTATGATAGTGCTTCTGATGGTCATCATTGCATCGGTTGCTTACGGAGCCGTTTATTATCAGCTCGGTAAGATTCAGAGAGTTGACCCGAATGATACGGACGATTGGGTGCATCCCTCCGACGAGAGCTTTGAAACGGATGATATTTCCGTCGATCCCCCGCAAACGGAAACCGCCTACGATTCGGAAGGAAACGTAGTAGTCATTCCGCCCGAAACAACAGATGCTCCGCAAACGGACCCCAAGGTGGATTTTGACGAAATAGACCCGATCGAGCACAAAGGACTTATAAATATTCTTCTTGTCGGTCAGGACAAGCGCCCCGGCGAAAAACGTCAAAGATCGGATTCGATGATTCTTGTAAGCATCAATCCCGATACAAAGGACGTTTCCATCATCTCGTTTTTGAGAGACCTGTACGTGCAGATCCCCGGCGGCTATTCCGATAACAGACTTAACGTTCCTTATTTGTACGGCGGCTTTAAGCTGCTCAACGAAACGCTTCTTTTGAACTTCGGTGTTGACGTTGATTATAATATCGAGGTCGATTTCACCGGCTTTGAAAAGATCATAGATATCGTCGGCGGAGTTACAGTCAATCTGACGAGCGCAGAAGCAAAATATATGGGCGGTGGACTTACTGCCGGCGAGATAAAGCTGAACGGTACACAGGCGTTGAATTACGCGCGTATCCGTAAGATCGACTCCGACTTCGGAAGAACGAACAGACAGCGAAACATTTTGTTCTCGCTCTTTGACAGCGTAAAATCGCTCCCCATCGGCACGATATACGATATGATTGACCAGATATGCCCCTATATCACAACCGATATGTCAAATTCCGAAATATTCGCTCTCGCGGCAAAGCTTGTCCCGATGATGACCTCGATGAAGCTTGAGCAGTATCATGTACCGGACAATGGACAGTATTATAACGCAACGATCAAAAAGATGCAGGTGCTCGTACCCTATTGCTCTAAGATCAGAAAGTCGCTTGCAGAGGAATATCTCCCCCTTTCATGATAATTGAATAAACAAAAAATCGCAGGTTTTACCTGCGATTTTTCTTTGTTGTTTCTTCGTCGCGCTTTACGATGATCGGAATGTATTCCGCTTCGTCCTTTTGATGGCGCGGCATATTTTTTATCATGTCTGGGATGAGAACGGTGAGGTGAAGCGCGATGAATATCGCCGCGATGACGATGCCTATTTCGTATACGCTTGCCCAAATCGCGGAATAAACGAGACCGAAAAGCAAAGCAGTGAAGATCAAGGAATGGTACAGCGTGACTCTTTCATACGGAACAGACGCTAATTTCTTCGCAACCTTAGCGAGTGAGGGCTTGTAGCCGGTCATTTTGCACATAGAATAAAAGAAAACGAAGCCGCCGACAATAAGCGATACGACTGAGATGACGAGCAACCAAATTATCGAATGCTCGGAGCGCGCACGGAATTCGGAGATGACATCGGACTTGTCATGTATGCCCTCAAGAGCAATAAAGAAGGGAACGTCCTCGTAGTTGGCGTATTTATAAACTGCGTTCGAGCGCTGCTTGCCGGCAACTGTTGCGTCTGTCGTGTCGATGTATTCGTAACGGATCCTGACGTCTCCTATTTCGGGAGATGAGATGTCGGCGGAGTTTGTGATGTAACTTCCCGCTGTCTTGAAGCCTCTGACGTCAATTTCGGGGAGCGTCGCAAGCTCCGTTTTCTCCTCAAACAGAAGCAAGAGATCGGCGGGGATGCCGAAATCTCCTATCTTGACGCTCTCGGCAATGTAATAATTTGACTTTACGTTGGAGGGATATGCGGACGGATTTGTGTGACCTGCGTCAGGGGATTCAACGATCTCCTCGTTCCATTCAGCCGTTACCTTGCCGTCGCTCACCGTCCATTGATACATCTCGGATATTCGGTAAAGGATGGGCGAATCGACAGTGACACCGAGCACTGCGTCAACGGCGCCGTTTTCGGAATAGCCGAGCTTTCCCGAAACAATGACGGGATAGCCGTTGCAGTTTTCATTGAGCTTTCCGTTCTCACAGACGATAAGCTTTTCCGAAAAGCTTTCCAAAGCGCCGATGGCGGTCTTGCGCGGAGCGATCGCAACGCAAGTGAATACTATTCCGAGCAGGATCAAAACAGCGCTGACAGCAAAGGCTGCCTTGGGAGGGATTTTGTCAAAGATCGTTTTTTTTGCGGAAACGACGGTTTCCGTCTTTTTTCTTGCCATAGAGATCTCCATTCCGCCGACTTGCGGCGATACAAATATTTTATCGGAGCAGTCCGC
The DNA here is from genome assembly GCA_964580615.1 of uncultured Lachnospiraceae bacterium. Lineage (GTDB taxonomy): Bacteria > Bacillota > Clostridia > Oscillospirales > CAG-272 > DTU064. The sequence goes on from CAZOMK010000014.1 coordinate 12,897, forward strand.
CTTGCCTACGGCAAAACGTAACGGTTCGACGCATAAACAGCCGAAGCTCCGTTGTCTGACAGTGATTTTTTCGAAAGCGAAACACCGCTTTACGATATAATACCACAAAACATATATTATTTCAAATAATAACGCGTAAATTCACCGAATTTTTATATTTTTGCGTTTGTTGCTCATTTACACGGGCAAAAAAATGATATATAATGTAAAAAGACGCTGTAAGTCTTGTGAGGTGATCAAAGTGGATAAAAAGGATGAAATAATTCTTCAGCAGATAGATGTGATCCGTGCCATGACGGAACGCAATCTCCGTCGTGTGGGCGCCGATATATGGAGCGTGCCGCAGCAGGAGACAAAGGGAAGCTCGGTCAACGAAGCCGACGCCCCTGCGAAAATTGAAAACAATACGGAAAAGACAGCCGTTTCAAACGGTCAGGGTGACCCCAAGGCGCCTGCGGAGGAAGCGGCGGAGCCCGAAAAGATAGAGGATCTTAAAGCGGAGCTTGACGAATATATAGGACTTGAATCGGTAAAGGATGAGGTTCGCGATCTGATCAATATGGTGACTGTGTGGAAGCTTCGTCGCGAGCATGATCTCCCCGCGCCCGACCTTTCATTGCACATGGTTTTTTCGGGAAATCCCGGCACGGGAAAAACAATGATGGCTCGTTATATGGCAAGAGTTTATCATTCGCTCGGAATACTGTCGAAAGGACAGCTTGTCGAGGTTGACAGAAGCGGACTTGTCGCGGGATATGTCGGTCAGACTGCAATCAAAACCGCGTCGGTGATAGAGAAAGCGAAGGGCGGCGTGCTTTTCATAGATGAAGCGTATTCGCTGTCGTCCGGCAGATCGGAAAACGATTACGGCTCCGAGGCGATCGAAACGCTGCTCAAGGCGATGGAGGACAATCGCGACGATCTTGTCGTTATAGTCGCGGGATATACGGATCTGATGCAGGAATTTATCGACTCCAACCCCGGCCTGCAATCGCGATTTAACAGATATCTTAATTTTGAGGATTACACCGTCGATGAGATGACGGCAATATTCGAGCTTCAGTGCAAAAAAAATTGCTATGTTCTCTCGGATGAAAACGACGGAGAAGCAAAAAAATTGCTCGTGGGGCTTATCGAAAACGAACGTAAGGATGCGGATTTCGGTAACGCAAGAGGAATACGCAATCTTTTCGAGCGGATACTTATAGAACAGGCAAACCGTCTTGCCGCTTCCGAAAACGTCACGCGCGAAAGCCTGATGACGATCACGGCGGAGGACATAGAGCACGCGAAGGCATAAAAAAGGCGCTTTTATAAGCGCCTTTTTGTTTTTCGTAAATTTTATTTGCGTGAGTTCTTAAAGCGAGTAAATCGGAATTTTGCGTTCATCCACATACGCTTTATCTCGTACCAAAAATCACGGTAGAAGAATATGATCACGTTCAAAACGGAGAACAGTATTGCAAGACGTCCGCCCAAATCCGAGAATACGAAGGAGGAGATCAAAAGCAGTGCGTCAAGCCATGCGAGCCATTTGATCTTGACGGGAATGAAGAAAAAGATCAAAACCTGATAGTTCGGATAAAAGATCGCAAATGCGAGGAAAAGCGAAAGATTGAGATAGGAATTGGTCGCGTATCCGGTGATAAAGCCGGAGATCAGAGCGCCGATGATGCCGCAAAGATAAAAGATGTTGAAGCGGAGCGCGCCCCATTCACGTTCGAGCGCTTGACCCATGATGTAGTAAAAATAAAGCGCGAAGAACACAAAGATCAGATTTGTGTCGGGCGGTAAAAAGATGAATGTGAAAATGCGCCAAATCTGACCTGCCGCAATCGCGGCTCTGTCAAACATGAGCCATGAATAAAGCGACACGTCACGTCCCGTCGAGGCGACGGCAATGTCCGCAACATAAACTATCGCCATGGCGCCGATCATTATCGCCATCAAATTTGAAATGGCGTACGGCGCGAGCTTGTATTCGAGACGGCGCAGACTGAATTTCTTTTTCATAAGCGGTTTACCTTTCTGTGCGGAAATAAAATTACCATATTTTTTGCAGTACCCAAAACAAGCCCTCGGACGTATAATGTATATATAGTCAAGGCTTTGCAGGCAAGCCGGAAAAAACGGAGCATCAAATGAAAACAATAAGGATAAGTGATACAAAAATAAAGGTCATGCTGTCGAAGCAGGATGTGCTCGACTCACCTGTCGGAGAGGGAATGCTCGATGCGGAGTCATACGAAACGCGCGAGGCGATCCGCGGATTTTTGGATGAGGCGGGACGCGAGCACGGAGTCGATATTTCTTCGGGACGCTTGTTCATTCAGCTATATCCTGATAAAGACGGCGGCTGTGAAATGTTCGTAACGCGGCTCGACGGCAAGAAAGCCGCAGACATCGATAATAAAGATCAAAAGGAGGAGATGCCGATGATACCGCGCGGAGCTGTCAAGGCGGACAGCACTGAAAAGATCACGCGCACAAGCAGATACAATGTCGGAATATATGAGTTTGCCGAGCTGGACGCGTTACTGTGCGCCTGCGGCAGACTGTCCGAATCGGGCACAGCAGGTCAGAGCGCAGTATACGCGGGCGAGTATCCGATGCGGTATTTTCTCGTTGTTTGCGAGACTGGAGCGCGATCAGATCTTCCAACCGACGCCTTGATCGACGAATACGGCGGCAAGCGACGGAAAAACGAGGTGTATGCGTACATAAAGGAGCACTGCGGGGTTGTTTGCGGAAGCGATGCGGTGCAATGCCTCGGTGTGCTTGCGTAAACAATAATTGAACCGAAAACGGAGCCTTTTCGATTTTGAAAGGTTCCGTTTTTGCTTTTATTTGTTGTCTGAGCTTACGGGAGTGAAAAGCTTCTTGATCGCACGCAGCAGGCTTACGTCATGCAAGCCGTTGCGATAGCTGATCCAGCCGCAGATGATGGTGGGAAGCGGAATGATGATGAACCAAAAAGAGGGAAGCTCCGCTATCGTAGCAACGCCGGACAGGCCGAGCATCATTCCCCAGAAGGTAGCCTGAAGGATCGAGGAAAGAATCTTGCACGAGCCTGAAAGCGCGATCGCCGCGTCAAGCGGGATGAGATCGGCAACAACGATTATCAAGCCGAGAAGCAGGTTGATGACGGAAGCGACAAGCGCGATGTAAAGACCGCGAAGGGGAGTGTATTCCGCGCGTCCGGCGTCAAGTCGGATCTTGTCCTTTTGCCCCTCCTCCTTGAGCGCCATGTAGTTGATGTAAATGTGAAAGAGTACGGCAAATACGCTTACCCAAATCATGCAGGTCCTTCCGACCTTTCCGCCTCCGGCAAGCGCATTGTCAACGGCGGCGGCAGCCATTGAGGTCATAAGACCGAAAACAGTCATGCCGAACTGATTCAGCATGAGTCTGAAAATAAGATAGGAATTGTTTTTTATAAAGGCGATCATATAAAAGTCCTTTTCAAAATTAATGTCTATGTTAATTGTATATAATTGTGTTCGAATTGGCAAGCATCTGTCGCAAAAATTCACAGAATGTATATTTTATTGTTTACAACAGCGTCATTATTGGTGTATAATACTCTGTATAAGAAATGTTTGCTTGAAGGAGGAGAGATGGCGCTTGATAAAAATGAGCTCCCGGCGCTCGTCAGGGAGTTTGCGTCATATAAGCTGGTCATACAGCAGTGCTCGGCAAAAACAGTCGAGGAATATTGCTTTGATCTGCGTACCTTTTTTCGCTATATCGTGGCAGACAGAAACGGTATTGATATGACGAGCGAGGACTTTGATTCGATAGATTGCAGCGGTATCGGGCTTGATGTTATTTCATCAATAACGACCGGCGATATATACGAATTTTTCCTCTATGTTGATAAAACGCGCGGGAACAAGGCATCCGCAAAGGCGCGTAAGCTTTCGGCAATAAAAGCGTTTTATAAATATTTGACGCAAAAAAAGGGGATAATCGAAGTGAACCCCGCGGCGAATATCGAATCTCCGAAGAAAAAGCAGTCCTTGCCGAAGCATCTTTCACTTGACGAAAGCAGGGCGCTTTTGAACGCGGTAAAGTCCGATTCGGAATCAAAAACGCGACTTCGCGACTTTTGCGTAATAACGCTTTTTTTGAACACGGGAATGCGTCTTTCCGAGCTTGTCGGGATCTCGTTTCAGGATATCGACAGCGAGCTGCGTTCGCTCCGTGTGCTCGGAAAGGGCAACAAAGAAAGAGTCATTTATTTGAACGACGCCTGCAAGGTCGCCATTTCGGATTATCTGCCCGAAAGAAGCGCGCTGAAAACAAATAATCCTACGGAAAATGCGCTTTTCGTTTCTTCAAGAGGTAACAGAATAAGCGTGAAAACAGTGCAGTGGCTTGTCGGAAAGTATTTGAAGGCGGCGGGACTTGAATATAAGCATTTCTCAACTCATAAGCTCAGACATACGGCGGCAACGCTTATGTATCAGTCAGGAGGAGTTGATGTGCGTGTGCTTAAGGAGATCCTCGGTCACGAACAGCTCAATACGACTCAGATATATACCCATGTGTCGGACGCGGGCATGGAGGAGGCTGTCATGGCAAATCCGCTCGCTGATTTCGGCGGAGTCAAAAATGTGCAAAATGAGGAACAGCCGAGACAGGTACATAAAAAACGCACAGCGAAACGCATTCCGTAATTTCAGAAAGGTAAATGAATGAATAATTTCACAAAAAATCAAAAGATATTTACGATCCCGAATGTTCTGTCGATAATACGAATACTGTTGATCCCGATATTGTTTTACCTGTATCTTGTAATCGAAAATAAGGTGCTTTTTGCGTGTGTGCTCGCATTTTCGTACTTGTCCGACCTCGCGGACGGAATTATCGCACGTAAATTCAATATGATCTCCGACCTCGGCAAGGTGCTTGACCCCGCCGCAGATAAGCTCACGCAGGCGTCCATGCTTATCTGCATTTCGTTGACGAACCCCCGCGCATGGTTGCTTTTCGTCCTTTTGGCGGCAAAGGAGCTCACAATGGCGCTGTCTGGCTTCTTCGCAGTGAAGCGCACGGGAGTTGTGTCCGGAGCAAAATGGTACGGCAAGGCGTGCACAGTCGTGCTCAATCTGATGTTTGCGCTGATGCTCCTGCTTGATCCGTCCGAAAGCGTGTTCCTTGTGCTTTTTGCCGTTTGCGTCGCATCAATGATCGCTTCCGCGATAGCGTACGTCCTCTTTTTCACGATGCATTACGATGAAAAAAAACAGGATGACAAAAACGCGTAAAACCGCACGTAAATAAACGAATATTGAAAATCCTCCGCAGAAAGTGTCGCGGAGGATTTTTGTTTTTCAAATGTGATGAATATGCACCCGAATGCTTTATTTTATCGCTTTTTTCGCAACAGCGTTGATACTGCCGGCACCCATTACGATGACGTTGTCGCCCGCCGACGCCGTCTCATTGACGTATTTCGCGATGCGGTCACATTCGCTTCCGTCCGACGTAAGCTCACCGGAATAAACGACGCACGTACCGTGCTTTTTTGTTTCGTCGGCAAGCATTTTTGAGGAAATTCCGTATATGTCATCCTCGCGAGCCGCAAAAATGTCAGCCAATATCACAACATCCGAGATAGCAAGCGCCTCGGCAAATTCGGAAAACAGCGCTTTTGTACGCGTGTAGGTGTGCGGCTGGAACACAGTGATCAGCCTTCCGCCGAAGCATTTTGCGGCTGACAATGCCGCCTTGATTTCGGTCGGATGATGCGCGTAGTCAAGGTAAACGTCCGCGCCCGAAGCTGTTTTGCCGACGTGCTCCATGCGTCGCGCCGCGCCCTTGAATGACTCAAGTCCGCGCTTGACGGCATCGACGGAGATCCCGTTTTCAATCGCCGCCGCCGCAATCGCGACAGCGTCGGAGACGTTGTGAAGTCCCGCTTCCGCAAGTGAGATGCGCGCGAGAGGGCCGCTTGCGCGTTCAAGCGTGAATTCCGAGCCGTGCGGCATAAGCTTTATGTCCGACGCAAAATAATCATAGCTTTCGCGGGGCATAAGCTCGGAATCAAGCTCCGTGCCGTAACGCACGAGCCTGCACGCGGCGTTTTCCGCGGCGGCACGCACATTTACGTCGCTTCCGTTTATGACGGCAAGCTCGCTCACGCGCGCAAGACATTTCGCAAAGGAGGACTTGACCATCTCAATATCGGTGAAATAGTCGGGGTGATCCATGTCAATGTTCAGAATAACGGACGTCGTCGGGTAAAACGACAAAAACGCATCCTTGTATTCGCATGCTTCGTAAAGGAAAAAGTCGCCGGCACCCGTTCTGTACGTGCATCCGAGCTCCGGAATGACAGCTCCGGACGAAATCGTCGGATCACAGTCCGCGGCGATCAAAACAGACGCACACATTCCCGTAGCGGTTGATTTACCGTGCATACCGGATACGCCGATCCTGATCTTGCAGTCGTGCATGAGCCAGCCGAGATAGTCGGCGCGCGAGATCCTTGGAATACCGAGCTCTCCCGCACGAACGTATTCGGGATTGTCGATCGGCACGGAGACTGTGTAAACGAGCGCGTCCGCACCTTCAACATTGTCTGCGGAGTGACCGATGTGAACAGCTATTCCGTCCTTAACGAGACGCTCTGTTGCCTCCGAAGCAGCTCTGTCCGAGCCGGACACCTTGTATCCGAGCGAGGCGGAGATGGCGGCAAGCGACGACATATTGACTCCGCCTATGCCAACGAAAAAAATATGCTTTGCGCCTTTGAGAAGCTCCCTGATTTTTTCGGCACCGTAGCGTGTATTTGATGTGTTCATTTTGTGACGATCCTCCGAAAATTGTCGTTGTTAAAATAAAGTACAAAAATAATTTATAAAGCTGTTGTAACTC
>CAZOMK010000015.1:0-19126 GCA_964580615.1 uncultured Lachnospiraceae bacterium
TCGCCAAACAGTCGCGGCATTCTGGACGCGCGTATACGTTGCAATTCATGAATTCGTCCTGAATGGTTTTGTTGTCAACTCCGGACCAAATGTTGCCGAGCTTGAATTTTTCGTCACCGACGAACTGATGGCAGGGATAAAGGTCTCCCCAAGGCGTAACAGCCATATATTCAGTGCCGGATCCGCAGCCGGAAACGCGCTTATAAATGCAGGGACCGCCCTTAAGGTCGATCATATAGTGATAGAACGTAAAGGGATCGCCCTCGCGATGCTTTTCGAGCATAAGCTCCGCCAGCTTTTCATACTGATCGAGAACGACGGGCAGATCCTCCTCCGTCAGAGCGGAGGGGTCGTTCGGCGCGGTCACGACGGGCTCCATGCTGAGCTCGCGGAAGCCGAGCGCAAGCATTTCCTTTATATCGTTCAAAAAGTCGGGATTTGCGTGAGTAAACGTGCCTCGCATATAATAATCCTTGCCGCCGCGCGCCTCAACAAGCTTTTGAAACTTCGGGACGATCTTTTCCCAGCTTCCGTTGCCTGCGTAATCGACACGATAACGGTCGTGAACTTCGCGTCTGCCGTCAAGCGACAGGACAACATTGCTGCATTCGCGGTTTGCGAAATCAATCACGTCGTCGTCGATGAGCATACCGTTCGTTGTCAAGGTGAAACGGAAATTCTTGCCCGTTTCCTTTTCGCGCTCGCGAGCATATTTAACAAGCTCCTTAACGACATCAAAATTCATCAAGGGCTCGCCTCCGAAAAAGTCAACCTCAAGGTTATGACGCGTGCCGGAATTTTCGATCAAAAAGTCGAGCGCTCGCTTGCCGACTTCAAACGACATAACAGCGCGCTCGCCGCTGTATTTGCCCTGACTTGCAAAGCAGTAGGAGCAGTTCAGGTTGCATACATGAGCAACGTGCAGGCAAAGCGCCTTGACAACGCCGGAGGTTTTCTGCTTCAGCTCTCCCGCAATGGGCTCAAACGTATCGGGCGTGAAGAGCTTGCCCTCCGCCTTGAGCTCCTCGATATCGTCAAAGCAGTCACGTATATCAGCCTCGGTAACATCGTCTCTGTCGCCGTATTTTGCAAGGATATCAACAATTATTTGATCATGCGGTGTACTTTCGTACGCCTCAATAATATCGTATGCGACTTCGTCAACGAGATGCACGGAGCCGGAGCATACGTCAAGCACGATATTGTATCCGCCAAGCTTATATGTATGTATCATTTTTTATTCCTTTCAAGCAGATTCAGCGAAAAAAATGCCGCCAAAAGGCGGCATTCCCGTTATGCACGGATTACTTGTTTTTCTGCTTTGTGTTTTCGCACTTCTGGTTTGCAATACCGCAGCTGGTCTTGCAAGCGGACTGACAAGAAGTTTGGCATTCGCCGCAGCCACCCTTCTTAGCGCTTTCGCAAAGATTCTTTGTAATGAGGGTTTTGATACGCTTCATTATTCTGCCATCCTCCGATTTGAATTAATACTAATTGATTATATCACGAAAGAAAGCATAAGTCAATCGAATTGTAAGTTTTTTTTGCATCTCCGCGCCGTTTTTGACGCAAAAAATTAAAATCACAAAAAAAATACCACCTAATAAAAAACTGCGTACTTGATATAAAAAAGATACTTGATTATAATATACTTATAAGGATTCTTTTCGGAGGAAGCTATGAGAGACATTTATACGTCGCGCACACGCAGACTTATCGGAGACGACGCACAGGCGAAGCTTGAGGGCGCCGTTGTTGCCGTTTTCGGAGTCGGAGGCGTCGGCTCTTACGTTACGGAAGCGCTCGCGCGCGCCGGAGTCGGTCACTTGATCATTGTGGACGGCGACGTTGTTTCCGAATCGGACGTTAACCGTCAGCTCATCGCAACGACGGAAAATATCGGCGAAAAAAAGGTGGATGCGGCAAAAAAACGCATTCTCTCGATCAATCCCGATGCAAAAGTCACGGAGCACTTCCTCTTTTATCTGCCCGAAACAAAGAATGCGGTCGAGCTTTCGGAATGTGACTACATCGTAGACGCGATCGACAACGTTACGGCGAAGCTTATGCTTGCCGAATACGGACGCGATCACAACATTCCCGTCATCAGCTCGATGGGCACGGGAAACAAGCTCGATCCGACTAATTTTTTTGTTACGGACATACACAAAACATCGGTAGACCCGCTTGCGCGCGTTATGCGACGCGAATGCAAGGCGCGCGGCATAAAAAAGCTCAAGGTCGTAATGTCCGACGAGCTTCCGCACAAATCGTCTCCTGAAACAACGGAGAATCGGCGCGCCGTCCCCGCAAGCATCAGCTTTGTGCCGTCGTGTGCGGGGCTGATCATCGCAGGCGAGGTCATCAAGGACATCATTTTCGGAGAAAACAATGGAAAATAACGAAATCAAAAACGAAATATCCGGTAAATTTCGAGTGACGGGCATGAGCTGCTCTGCGTGCAGTGCGTTCGTTGAGCGTCTCGTCGGTGACGTGGACGGCGTAAGCGCCTGCTCCGTCAGTCTTTTGACTGACTCGATGACAGTCCGCTACGATCCCGAAAAAGCAAGCGCCGAATCGATAATTTCCGCAGTTATATCGGGCGGCTACGGCGCGGAAGTGCTCGATTCCGCAAAAGCGGCGAAGGAACGCGAGGAAACGGAGCGTCGCGAGGACAAAAAAACGCTCCGCCGTCTCATTCTTTCCATCGTACTGTCGATCCCCGTCTTTTACCTTTCAATGGGCGTTATGTGGGGCGCACCCGTACCGAGCTTCCTCGGCTACTACGGCTCCGCGGTGATACAGCTCGTGCTGACCTCCGCCGTCATGCTCATAAATTCACATTTTTACAAAAGCGGCTTCTCCTCCGCCGTGCATGGCTCACCGAACATGGATACGCTCGTTACGCTCGGAACGATAGCCTCGTATATTTACAGCATCTACCTTGTCATCGTCAAGGAGCATCATCTGTATTTTGAATCAGCGGCAATGATACTGACGCTCGTTACCCTCGGAAAAACGCTTGAGGCGCGTTCGAGACGTCACACAACGGACGCGATCCGCGCGCTTGCCGCGCTTGCCCCTGCGACTGCACGTGTTATGCGCGACGGCGCCGAGGTGACTGTCGCAACATCGGAGCTTCGCATCGGCGACGTTGTAAGACTGCTCGAAGGCGATCCCGTCCCCGCCGACGGTGAGCTTATATCCGGCTCCGTCTCGTGCGACGAAAGCGCCGTGACGGGCGAATCCGTGCCGATCGAAAAAGCAATCGGCGATACCGTCATCTGTCCGTCAACGGTCACCTCCGGCTACGCGGAAATGCGCGTCACAAAAACAGGCGACGATACGACCCTCGCGGGCATAATCGCGCTCGTCGAGGATGCGGCGGCTTCAAAAGCGCCGATATCACGTCTCGCAGACAAGATCTCAAAGGTGTTCGTACCTGCCATAATCGGAATCTCCCTTGTGACAGCGACAGCTTGGCTCATAGCGGGCGGAGGACTTGAGCACGCGCTCACGTCTGCCGTTTCCGTGCTTGTCATTTCGTGCCCGTGCGCGCTCGGACTCGCAACGCCTACTGCGGTAACGGCGGCGTGCGGTGCAGGTGCCTCGCACGGTGTGCTCGTCCGTTCGGGAGAGGCGCTTGAAGCGGCGCACAAGATCCGTGCCGTAGCGTTTGACAAAACAGGAACTCTCACAACGGGCGAAATGTCCGTTTCCGATATCGTCTCCGTCGGTGACGAAGCAGAGCTTCTCGCGCTTGCCGCCGCCGTCGAGTCCCTGTCCTCACATCCGCTTGCCGCCGCCGTCGTCAGATACGCGACGGAACGCGGAGCGTCCTCGTATACAGCCTCGAATTTCGAAAGCACTATCGGTGGAGGCGTACTTGCCGAGGTCAACGAAAAAAAGGTCGCGCTCGGCAATGCCGCGTATATGTCCGAGCTCGGCGTCGGATGCATCCCAGCCGCAAACGCCGGAAAAACAACTCTTTACGTAGCAGTTGACGTTGAATATTCAGGCATAATCTCCGTTTCAGACTCGATTCGCGACGGAAGCGCCGAAACAGTAAAAGCGCTTCGCGAGCGCGGCATCGAGGTCTATATGATAACGGGCGACAATGAAACGACCGCGTTCGCCGTTGCCGATGCGCTTGACATCAAGCATGAAAACGTAACCGCAAACGTGCGTCCGTCCGGCAAGATCGAGGCGCTGTCCGAAATCAAAGCGCTTCACAAGGATGAGCTTGTCGCAATGGTAGGCGACGGCATCAACGATGCTCCCGTGCTCTCCTACGCCGATGTCGGCATCGCCGCCGCAACAGGCAAAAACGCCGTCGCGTCCTCCGCCGCCGATATAATCATGATGGGCGCTGACCCGAAAAACGTTGTGACCGCTATCCGTCTTTCCGAAACGGCAATGAAGATAATCAAGCAAAATCTGTTCTGGGCGCTCATTTACAACTGTATTTGTATCCCCTTTGCGGCAGGCGTGTTCTACCCGATCTTCCGCATCACGCTCAGTCCGATGCTCGCATCGGCGGCAATGGGACTTTCCTCGCTCTTTGTCGTAACCAACGCTTTGCGTTTGAAAAAATTCAAATAAAAAATATATATCAAGGAGAAAGATCATGGGACTTTTCAATTTTTCCAAAAAGGCAGCCGCAAAGGATGCAATCGTGCTTAAAATCGAAGGTATGCACTGCGGACACTGCACATCCCGCGTTGAAGCGGCGCTTTCCGCAATTCCCGGAGTAAAAAAGGTTACTGTAAGCCTTGAAAAAGGTACTGCCGAGGTTATCGAGAACGTCAAGGGCACCGTTGACGTTGAGGCAATGAAGGCGGCGGTAAACGAGCTCGGCTTCAAGGCATAAAATCAGAAAAAAGCACGTTTTCACGTGCTTTTTTTGCCGTAATTTATCGGTTTATGCTTGACAATGCTCTATATATGGAGTATATTACAGTGGGTCAAGCCACGGCTTGACCTCTGAACGAAATACCCAAAGGTGAAAAGAAAATGAGAAAAATCTGAAGAATTTATTTATCTGCTTTTTGGCGTTGTGACAACGACGGCGACAATCTTTGCGACACCTGCGGCAAAGCAGTTTCCGAAGGACAGCTTGAATTCACTCTCAACGAAGACGGAGAAAGCTATGCCGTTGCCGGCATCGGAAGCTACACCGGCATGGATGTGACAGTCCCGTCAACCTATAACAACAAACCGGTTACGATCGTTGCTCGCCGTGCATTCGAGAACTGCAAAAATCTCACGAGCATCAATTTCGACGGAACCAGAAAACAGTGGAATGCAGTTGAAAAGGGCAACAGCTGGGACCTTGGATGCGGCAATTACGTCGTTCACTGAACCGGCAGAGACATTTCCAAATAACATAAAAAAGCACGCGAAAGCGTGCTTTTTCATTGCCTTTTTATGCTTCTTTTTTGCGATTTTCCAGCTTAGTCCACAGCTTGTTCGACGCCCATCTGCCGACAAAGGCAAACAAAACACCAAGCACCAAGCCGCAAAGGATATCCGTGGGGTAATGCACATACAAATACATACGCGAAAATGCGATCAGTGCCGCAAGAACAAGCGCGGCGTTCCCCCATTTTTTGTTGTAGAGGAAAATTGCCGTTGCGCCCTCAAAGCTTGCGATCGTATGCCCCGACGGGAACGAAAAATCGTGCTGTATGTCTGCAAGATATGGGAGCGTGCCCGCAACGTCATAGGGACGTACCCTCGCAACAAGCGGCTTCAAGGTGATGTTGCAGACGACAAGACCGAGAACAAGCGCGATTCCCATCGCGGTGCCTATTCTGCGCGTCTTTTTCGAGAACAGCAATATGACCGCGATTGCGATCCAAAAGATTCCCGCATCACCGAGCAGCGTGATCTTCGGCATCAAAAAATCCAAAAATCCGCAACGAAAATGCTCCGCTATAAAATCGAGAAATTTCAATTCAAAAACATTCATAGCTTAATTGTTATTACACCATTCGTAGATTTTGTATCCGTCATCCGTTTCGTGAAGGAACACATACATATCTATCTCATCGGGACGAGACGAGCTGCTTCCGTTATAAAGGATATGATTAAACGAGATGTGACAGGTAACAGTCGTATCGTTCAGGGCGAAGAATTCGCCTATCTCAACATCCTTGAACTCATAGCTGTCGTGATCTATAACCATCCACAGATCCTTGCCCGCCTTTTCGATAGCGTCGTAAAGCTCTGTATCGGAATCAAAATAGCCGGAGATTTTTTTGAAGCTTGAGTCTGCCTGCATGAACGCGGCATAGCCCGTGATCGCGCTTGTGACGAACTCACCGAGCTCCTCCTTGAGCGCGTCGCTGTAGCTGACTCCCGCCGTGCAAACGAGAGTGTCCTCATTGTAGTCGCACTCGACCTCAACGCCGTTTTCGTCCTTGACAGAGACAAACGCGGGTATCTCGCTGAGTCCGGACAGACGGTACGTGCAGTACGAAACGCCATCCACGTCACTCGGCAGATCCTTGATTACGTCCCTATTCTTGAAATAATCGACGATATGACTGTTTGTAAGTGCTGTTTCACCGATGCTTACCGAATATCCCTCCGGCGCATGAACGGTGACTGTATATGTAAGCGGCGGCTCTGTGTCCGGACCTGAGAAGGTTGTATCCGAAACGATCGAAACAAACAGCTCGATGCTGTCGAATTTGTACATACGGTAGCCGTGCTCCGTCGTTTCCTCGGACGGAACAAGATTGATCGAAGCGATCTTTACCTTTCCCGCCTTGACTATAAAGGTTGCGGTGTCCTCATCCGCGGATGAGCCTCGCGAATATGTAAGCTTTCCGTCCGCGATCACCTTTGTCAGGTGATCCGTTATCTCAGCGGGAGTAGCTCCCGCCGCCTCGTAGACCGCGTCTGTCAAAAGCGCGGAATAATCGACAGTCGGCTCGAAATATTTCGCAAATATCTCCGCCGCCACATATTTCGGCTGTGCCGCCTCATATTCGGCAAGTCTGCCGGAGACAATTCCGAGCACGACAGTAATCGCCAAAATCGAGACTACAAGGCAAGCAAAATATATTAAATAAAACTTGGGAAACTGCTTTTTTTGATTTCTTTTTTTCATTTCGCCCTACCTTTCTTATTTCTCCGGCATAACGAGGAAATACGTCGGCATACGGCGAGGCTTTGTGAATGCCTTATATTTATTTGTCAGACCTTTAAGCTGATATTCATCGAGATTTGATGTATCAATGTTGTACTTTGTAAAATAATCCTCGTAATACATCATTGCCGAGGAGCCTCCGTCAAGCATACCTGCCGTAACTGCGCCGTAGGAGAGCATAAGGTCGATGATATCGTTGCGCGTTGCGCCGAGGCTCGACGCCGTTCTTCCGTCCGTAACCATGAGGATTACCGTTCCGTCCGCACGCTGACCGATTGCGGTACGCTGTGCAGTACCGGTATTGCTTTCCGCGTAATGCAGCGAAATGCTCACGCCGTCGTTTGAAATGAGGACGTTACCCGTCTGGAAGGATACCGCGTCTCTGATGCCGAGCGACTCCGCCTCCGATTTTGTCATGGAATTGGCAACAACGAGCTTATTGTCGTTATCAAAGCCGATAAATGTTCGTTTTTTGCCGTCATCCCAAACGCAAGAACCGAGCGAATATGTCAAGCCGATCGGAGTATTTCCCGTTCCCTGACCGTTTGTGTCCGCAAATTCGCCTGCGTTGATAGCGGCTACCGCACCGTACTTCGACACCATGTCGAAAATACGCATACCCGTCTTGCCGCTCTTATAGTCGCTCGAAGTGCCGACGCACAAGCGGCTCGGATCCTTAACGAGCAAAATATACGCCTTAAAGGTCGATCCGGAGTATGTTTCGTACACCATGCCGTCGATGGCGTTCGCCCATTCATCGACAACGGGCGGCTCAACGGAGGGGTCATCGTTGCCGGTTTCGGGTGTGCTGTCGCTTCCGCCCGTGTTCGGCGTATCCGGCTTCGGCTTAACGAGCGCATCCATCGGAATGACGTCAACATTTACGTCCGCGCTCTTTGCGACGATCTCTTCAACGACCGCGTCGTCCAAGAACAGACCCGGAACCCATTTTGTCGCGCTCGCCTGCATTGCAGAGAGCACAAGCAGGTCACGAACCGTTTCGCTCGGCCCCGTTGCGATCGTTCTGCACAGCGCGAAAAGCGCAAAAACGAAAATGAAAATAACGGTAAATATGACAAGCAAAACACGACCTATAACAGAATATTGCTTTTTTCGTCTCGAACGACTTTTTATCGTCCTTACGTTCGAGGAAGGACGCCCGTTTGGGATAGGTGAATTATTCATTTTTTCTCCTTTTCAACAGCGAATCAGTTAAAGACCCATTTTTTCTGCACTCTGAACGAGATCAAAAACAGCAAAATATCAACGGGCATTTTCACAAGTGTTTTAAGCAGTGCGCTTTCGACGGACAAAAGATCAGTCAAAACAAACACGACAAGCCACGACGCAAGCATGATCGGAACGGCAAGACAAACATACCTCAAAAACGTTTTTATCGGCTTGCCGTCGCTTTCAAACACAAGCTTTTTGTTCAGCGAAAAATTAAACACCACTGATATCACCCTTGCAAGCACAGTCGCGGCAAAGACGTGCAAGCGAGTACCGTCTCCGAACAGCAGGGCTGTTAAAATATAGAACGACAAAAGATCGACGCACGAGGACGCGATCGAGGATGCCGCATATTTTATGATAAGTCCGTACACGCGGATCGAGTCGCGTATGGGACGAAAATGCGACTTTTCGTTATTGTCGTAATACACTGTTTCGATCTTGACTTCTCTGTACGGGATGTTGTCCGATCCCATCATGAGAAGCATATTTGTTTCGTATTCATAGCGCGTGCCCTTGACCTCCATCATCTTGGGGACAAACTCACGCGGAATCGCGCGCAGACCCGTCTGCGTGTCCGAGATCGACATTCCGCAGAAGAGCTTAAAGACGAGCGAGGTCATTCTGTTACCGAAGCGAGACTTTTTCGGCACGTGAGGAAGCGAAAAATCACGGCAACCGAGCACAACGGCGCTCTTGTCCGTCTCTCCCCCCGTCATTGCACGCGCGCAGACAACAATATCCTCCGTGCGGTGCTGTCCGTCACCGTCGGCGGTGATCACGCCCGCGCTGTCCGGTCTGTTTTCGAGAAAGTACGCAAAGGCCGTCTTAAGCGCCGCCCCCTTACCGAGATTGACGGGATGCGTCAAAAGCGTCACCTCGGGAAGCGCGTCCAACTCGCTGAAATATTTCTTGTTTTCGTCATGGCTTCCGTCGTCAATCAAAATGATATCGGAAAATCCCGCTTTAATGGCGGAATCGACTGTCAAAGCAAGCTTTTCATCGGGGTCAAGCGACGGAATTACGAGAGTAACGTTCAGATCATTCATAATCAAAACTTCCTTCTTCGTTTGAGTTTTTTCTTTTTTCTCGAATTTGCATTTACGGAAGCGACGACAACGGCGGAAGCCGCAAGCACAACGGCGGCAGCAACGATCACAGTCACAACCGATCTTTTTTCCGTGTCGTTTTTCTTTTGTTGTTCTTCTTCAAGACGCACGCTCTCCGAGACGGACACCGATGCAGACGCCGATTCCTCAAGTCGCTTGCTTTCGGATTCCGCATACTTTGATTCTTCCTCAAGACGTATGCTCTCCGATTCCGCTATCGATTCAAGGCGGCTCGATTCCTCCTCACGGCTTATGCTTTCGGACTCAAGCCTGCGCGATTCTTCCTCAAGGCGCAGCTTTTCCTCCTCCTGCTCACCGTACGTCATAATATTTTCAAACATATCTCCGATGCCGCTGTCAAGTCCCACCGTCGTGCGGTACAGACCGTACTTGCAGGGCGAATATGTCTTGATTTCCGTTGCTTTTGTTATCTTGTTTCCGTTTTTACCGTAGATCCAACCGTAAAACCACGTCCAATGCTGTGATTTATGCTTTGCAAAGCCGTCCTGCGTAACCTGAAACGCAGTCTTTCCGCCAAACGCTTCAAGCGGCTGATCCCAATCCATAACGATCGGATTTTCTTTATAGAGGTGTATATATATTTTCGGCGTATCCCATGTGCCGTACTTATCGACAGATTCCGTATACTTTGTTTTGTCCGCGGCAAGCTCAAGCGCTTCGACAAGCGTTTCCGTGTTGATCATGTGCTGACCGTGACTGTATTCTCCCGCAAAATCGTGCCCCACAACGACAAGCGGCTTAAAGCGTCTGAGCATTTCCACCTGAAATTCAACGATATCATCCTTTGTGATACCGTAGCTTTTCTGATGTGCGTACGCATCAGACTTTGTCTCAGAATATTTGTCTCTGACGTCGCCGTAGATGGGATAGTGACGGACGCCGACCTCCCAAAGTCCGTTAAGCTGTTCGTGCGGACGGTCATGATACGAAAAAGGGCTTGTAAAATAAACGACCTGCACGTTAAGCTTCAGCTCGCCGGCAAAATACGGCAATATTCCCGCAAAGAAAAGCTGCTCATCGTCGCTGTGAGTTGAACAAAGCATCAGATCCGTCTTTTCGTCGTAGGGGAGCTCCCAGATCTGAACCCATGACGGGACTGTGCCCTCTCCGAACGCGGAAATTTCAGAGACGGAAACGTCCGATTTTTCAAAGGTTATGCTGATCTCCTTCGGAGCGTATCCGAAGATCGCCTTCACATCCGTATATTCATGGAGAAATCCGTTTTTTCCGCAGACCTCGGAGGCGGAGCCGTCCGATATGCGCCATTCGCCCGGAATTCTGTCAAAAACGGTATACAGCGACGCGATGCCCGTCTCCGACGTGAGCTTCAAGGTCGTTCCCGACGAAAGCTTACGATACGAGGCTTCATCCCCGTCTGTAAGATTCGAAAGGCTTGACGCGCCCGAAAGCTTTATCGGAAGCTGTTCCGCATCAAGCGGCTCCTCTGCGTGAGCCGCAAAAGAGAAAATCGCCGCGGTCAGCATCAAAGCAAGTATCAAAACGATGTATTTTCGCATAATTCTCTCCGTTAATAAAATAAACAATTATTGTTGTACCATGAAGTAAAAAACGCTTTCGCTTGCGGCTTGCAGCGCGAAGCGGCATCAAGGTTCATGCGTTATTATACCATGAAGTAAAAATGCTTTGCTTGCAGAAGCATTTTTACGAAGCCGTCAATTCGCATACGCGCGAAACGCGCGGGCGGCGAAGCCGCAAACCTTGCGACGCGAGGCGGCATCAAGGTTTATGCGTTATTATACCATGAAGTATCAACTTTTTCAACACATTGCCCGATAAAACGAAGCGGCAATTTATTTTCTGCACAGCCGAGGCTGCTCTTTCCCCTTAAAGCCTTCGACAAGACGCTCGAAATTTTCCGTATAACGCAATATTTTCGCTTCATTTCCGCTGTTGACGAGCATCGGCTTGCGCTTGCCGACGATAACGGTCGCCGGAACGTCGTCCTCCCCCGTCTCGTCGTTAAATGCCGTAAAATCAATCTTGGCGCACAAAGAATCTCCCGACAGTTGTGGCATATTGGCAACGATCCACGCGACCTGCTCGGTGGTAAAAAGATTCGACGCAAAGTCAAATCGCTTCAAATTCGGCATTTCACGCAAAAAGGAGAGATCGTCGTCCTCGATTCGCTTGCCCGTAAATCCGAGATGTTCGAGATTTGTGCCCGCAAGCGGCGCAAAGCTTTCGATCGTCGCCGTGCTCCATACCGCATTGCCTATTTCAAACGTCCGCAGCGCAGGCGCCTTTTCTATCCCCTCGATGCTGTGCAGCTTCGAAAAATCCTCTATCGCCAAGCCGCGGAGGGCATGATTTTCGGACATATCCCAGAGCGAGCCGATTCGCTGATTTGCAAAAAAGTAAACAAATTCGAGCTGCGAAAGCTCTCCGAGCAACGACCAATCGTTCACAAGCCGGTTTTTGAAAAATCGTATCGCCCGAAACTGCTTGCCGTACGTTTTGACAAAATATTCAAACGTGTCCTGATGTAAGCCTGTCACCGTCACAACATCGAGCGTCGGGTAATTTTTCAACACATCAATATCCTCAACGGTCAGCGTGCCGCCGCCGACATCAGCCGCTTTATTCACAAGATGCAAAGTCGTGTGCTTACCCGTTGCTTTGTCGTAATCAAACGCGCCCGACACGAATTCATCAAAGCTTTCAACGGTTATATTCATGCGTTTTTCTCCGTTTTGCAATATTTTCGCTTACATTTTAACACCAAGCAAAAGGTAAGTCAACACGTCCGTATACGTAAACTGGCGCGCAACAAAAAAAGGCAGACGCCGATCGGCATCTGTCTTTTTCGATTGTTCGTGATATTGCTTTCCGAAGCGCAGCACCGCAAGGCTCACACAGTCTTTTTGCCCGTTACCGCCTCAAAATGATATTTTACTATACCCATATCCAATTTGGTATAGAAGCCGCTGCCGCAGCTCAGCTTTACGCTTTCGTCCGCGCACAGCTCAAAGCGGAATTTTTGCTGATTCATCGCGGTGGGAGCCAAGCACGCCGCCTCCATGCCGTCCTTGAACCACTTCGGCATCGGCTTCGCGCAGTCGCACAATTCCTCGACCCGCTTACTGATGTGCGCACTTCCCTGCGTCTCGCCGTAGCCGAGCGAGATCAGACAAAGCTGTTTTTCGCCCCTACCGACGACAGCCTTGCTCTTGCCGTGCGTCAGCGCCACCCAACAGGTGTTGAGTCCCAGCTCCTGCGCCTTCAACACAAGCTCCTCTCCGTAATAGCCCAAGGTCTCGTCCAATTCGGGCGACTTCTTTCCGACAAGTGCAATATAATTTTGTACACAGGTGAATTTTCCGTAATGTGCCATGAACGAGTCAAAGCACTTCGGATCATCGTAAATTATCTGGACATGAAGCCCTGATTTTTTATTGATTTCATTGACCAAAACGTCGAGCACGGAGCGCTTTTCGCGCTCGATCGGCTTATCCGCATACTGACGAACGCTGTGCCGCGCCCTCATAATTTCGAGAATTTCCATTACAGTTCCACCTCCGACTGTTGATTTGTAACATAATAACCGTTCGATCGAGCTTATTCGGCTTTTCCGCTTCGATTCGGTAACGCTTTCGATATTTCCATCGCCGAGCGCAAGGTCGAGATCAGCCTCTCAAGCGACTCCATCTCCGGGTCAAAATAATAGTAATTTTTAGTTCCTTCCTTGCGAACCTTCAAGATCCCCGCATCCTTCATGATCTGCACATGATGTGACACCGCCGGGCGGGAAAGATTTGTTTTTTCCGAAATATCTCCGACTCTGACTCCGCTGCAATCTCCGTGCCGCATCAGCTCCAGAATAATATACTGTCTTGTTTCGTCGCCGATTGCGGTCAAAATTTTCGTGCAGGACGAAAAATCGTTCGCAAGCGCATAAATCCGTTCATGTTTGTCCATGGACATTCCTCTTTTCAGTTTAAGCACTTAAACCGAAGCTATTATATCACGGTTTTTGGCAAAATGTTCATCCGTAAAGAAAATCGAGACAAACAAACGTCGAAAGTGCCGCCGCGCCGGCTTTAAGCAATAAATAAAAAACAAATAATTAATATATTTTTAATAAGTCGTTGACGTAATTGGATTTTTATGGCATCATGCATATAGAGATTAACAGTTTATCAAAAAGCAACTGAGCAAGATATGAAAATTACGTATCCGATATAGAAAAAACACTGAGCAGTGCTAAATATTTGCTTTACATTTCAGAATCGTACGAAAACGATTCGTTAAGCGCCGCAAAGGAATATCAGGAGCACGTGATCGAGCGGTATTCGAGTCTGCTCGAAGCCGTTGAGCCTTACGAAAGTTACACCTTCGGCTGGAGGACGCTTTTTTCGTTATCGACGCTCCCAGCTATCCTCTTTTTGTGGACTCTTATAATTTCAGTCACGATATATCATGAGCACATTATGACGGGCTTTTCTTCCATCGCCCGTATTTGCAGAAGGGGACGCTTCGGCACCGGCGCGGCAAAGCTTGTTGCTTTAATACTCGTCATAGTTTTGAGCGTCGCCGTGTTTATCCTTTCCGCGATGCTCGTTATCGAAGTGAGGATCGGCTTTGAGGGCGGAGAAGCGCCCGTGCAGCTTTTGCAGGTGCAGATCTGGGACACCGACAAAACATCATATACATACGTTCCGTTCAATTTGTCGATGCGCGGCTATGCGCTCGTCAATGCGGGCTTAAAATGCCTCGCGCTTTTCGCCTTTGCCGCTTTCGTTATATTCATAACGTCTTTTTCAAATCACATTTTCGGCTATATATCGGGCGTTGCTTTGATCGTTTGGCAGTATTACCGCCGCAAACATCCCGATCCTCACGACAGATCAGTGGCGCAATTTCAATTTGATCTCGATCTGTCGGGACAACGTCTTTTTGACAAGACTGCGCGAGGTCACGCTTTTCGGATCATCGGTTGATCTGCTTTCGATTGTATTGGTCTGCCTTGCCTGTGCAAGCGTGATCTTTTCGCTCATCGCGGTAGCTTGCTTTACAAAAAAGCGCGGCTCGTCCAAGCAAGTAACTGCAATACGGTCGCTGAAGCGCGTCATAAGCAAGGCGTCGGATACGATCAAGCATCGCATAAAGCGTCGTTATCCGATGAGTCTATGGCTGTATGAGCTTCGCAAAAACCGCATCGCGATATTCGTCGGAGTGATACTGTTGGTTCTCGGCATCAACACGACGTCCGAGTATTACAAACCGCCGACCAGCGCATACGACAGAATGTACAGTGAAATAGTCGCGGAATATGAGGGCGAATATACGGCTGAAAAGGCGGCGGACATCTTGGAGCAACGCGATAAATGTCAGAGAGTCATTGATGAATTTCACGTTTTCGAGGCCGCCTTCCAAAAAGGCGAGGTCTCAAGCAATATGTTTTTCAGGATGTATGAAAAATATCTTATTGCAAACGCTCGGATCAAGGTTTACAACGATCTTGCAGATCAATCAAATCATCTCAAAAATACGCCCGGCGGCTGGTATTTTTACGATACGGGCGTGCTCAGTTACGCCGACAGAGACTGCTATTGGAGCTCGGTTCTGTTTGTTTTGCTTATGGGCGCGGGAATATTTTTGCCCGAATACAAAAGGAAGTCTTGATATGCAACTACAACTCACAAACGTCACAAAATCATACGGGTCAAACCTCGCCCTCAACGGCTTCACGGCGACGCTTGAGGATTATGAACCCAAGCGTGCGCGTTCGTTTCTCCGACATTTCTATTCTCCCGTCGCACGCACCGAGAACGCTGTCGCGTTCTCGGCTTCAAATCTGTTTACTTCTCTATCCGTGAATCAAAAAAGCCGTCCTTTCGGACGGCTTTTTTGATTCAGGGGCAGGAGGATTCGAACCCGCGACCCACGGTTTTGGAGACCGGTACTCTACCAGCTGAGCTATACCCCTATCTTTAGCCCCCTATTGGGGACCGCAGATTATTATAGCACAGCGGAAATCAAAATGCAACAGTTTTTTTTGATTTTTGCGATTTATCTTTCAAAAATCACGCAAATCCGTCGATTACTTGCCCTCTGTGAGTGCAACTGTAAGCTTTACGCAAGCTTCAACGTCATCGACGTCTATCATTTCGATGGGAGTATGTGCGAATCTCGTCGGCACGGAGATACAGCCTGCGCTGCATCCTGCGCCCGCGGACTGCATTTTCGATGTATCGGTGCCGCCCATTGTGAGGATCTCAAGCTGATACTTGATCTTTTCGTTCTTGCAAAGCTCTATCATCTTATCGACGAGCTTGGGATCTGCGATAACGGAATTATCCTTTACCTTGATTGCGGCGCCGCCGCCGAGCTTAACGGCCATTTTGAGCGAGCCGGGAGTGTCGCCTGTCTTTGTTATATCAACCGCAACCGCAACGTCGGGCATGATCGCGTATGCCGCTGTTTCGGAGCCGCGGCAGCCTACCTCCTCCTGAACGGTGAACACGTAATACGTATCAAAGGCGGGAGAGCTTGCGCGCTTTGCGGCTTCAACGAGGATAGCGCAGCCGATTCTGTCGTCAAACGGTCTGCCGACAAGACGCTTCGAGCCGAGCTTTGTCACACCGGAAACAACTGCGAATGTATCTCCGACACGGACTTTCTTTTCGGCTTCTTTTTTCGTTTTTGCGCCGATATCGACGTAGGAATTATTGCCGTCGAAGGTGGAGGCGCTGTCATTTGCGACGAGAACGCCGTGTGTTCCGTTTTCGAACACGACCTCATGATAGCAGGTAGCGTTATAACGGATTCCGCCTGCGTTTGAGAAATGGACATTACCTTCGCCGTCGATTCCGGTAACGAAGAAGCCGATCTCGTCCATGTGCGCGGCAAGCATGAGCTTTTTCGCGCCTTCGGGCCCCTTTTTATGTGCGATGAGATTGCCGAGCGCGTCAGAGTAGACCTCGTCAACGTAGGGGGCAACCTTTTCCTTTATCACCTCGGCAACGCGGGATTCGCGTCCGGAAACTCCGAGGGGCTTCATTATATCTTTAATAAGCGAGAACATATTGACCTCCGATTCAGAATTCAAATTTTTCGTCACGCGCAATTGCGGTGACAAGCTCTAATGTTGCGGCATAGTCGTCGGCGTGAATAACGTTCGACGCCGTATGTATGTAGCGCGAGGGAGCGGATATTGCAGCGACCTTCACGCCGTCACGGACGCGATGGATATGACCGGCATCGTTACCACCGGAAACGAAGCGCTTCGGTTGAGCCTTTATGCCGTTTTTATCCGCTGTGGAAAGGACGTATTCGAAAACATTTTTATCATAGATGGTTGAGCGGTCCATGAACGAAACGGCGGGGCCGTCTCCGAGGACGGCGACCTTTCTTTCATCGGGCTCGCCGGTATTGTCCGCAACGGCAGTCGATTCAAGCACTACCGCAAAATCGGGATCGACCTTATATGCGGCTGTTTTTGCGCCGGAAAGTCCGACCTCCTCGCGAACGGTGAAGGCGAAATACACGTCGTGATCGAGCTGAGGCTCATTTTTGAGACGGCGGATGAGATCGCACATAACGGCGCAGCCAAATCTGTCGTCGAGCGCTTTTCCCTTTATGAGCTTATCACCCTCTCCAAAAAAGCGAAATTCGGAATCAAACGTACCGAACGAGCCGAGGTGAACGTACTTTTCCGCATCCTCCTTATCCTTTGCACCGATATCAATGTACAGTCCGTCAACTGAGGGCATTTTGTCGCGTTCGTCGCCTCTCTGAAGGTGGATCGCCTTTGACGCGATCGTACCCTTGACTCTGTTTGTCTCGTCGCCGACAGTAACGCGGCGCGAGCCGAGCGCGTAAGGGATGATGCCTCCGACAAGAGAAAACTTGAGTGTACCGTCGCCGCAGATATCACTGATCATGAAGCCGACTTCGTCCATGTGGGCGGAGAAAAGCAAGCGTTTTTCCGCGGGCGTACCGTGATTTTTGCCGTAAAGCACAGCAACGAGATTGCCCATTTTATCGAGCGTCAGCTCGTTCGCACAGGGCTTTACGACGCTTTTGATCGCTTCGGCAACATTATCCTCACATCCCGTAGGGCCGAAGGTGAGTGAGAGCTCTCTCAGGAGCTCAAGTCCGTAAAGATTCTTGATTTCAGTCATTGCAGTACTCCTTAAGACCTCTGTCTTTAATTACGAGCGTCAACAGCTTTGCAAGCTCCTCACCGTCAGCGGTGTCAAGCACCTCGCTGTACGTATGCATCGAGCGGATCGGAATTCCTATAACAGATGTGGGTATACCGCACTCAACTAAAGTTACGTTGTCGGCGTTTGTACCCGTACCGGACGGCTCAACGGATACGGTATATTTGATCTCGTTATCGTCGCAAAGCTTCATGAGCTTACGTGTAAGCTTTACGTTTGTGACAGCGGAATACGAAAGAATGACGCCCGAACCGAGAGCGGCTGCGCCGTGACCGGAGGAAGTATCGGGGGATGTTGCAAATCCGACGTCGAGAATGAGCGCAAGATCGGGTTTAACTGCAAATGCGGCTTTTGCGGCGCCGCTCATGCCTGTTTCCTCC
Source organism: uncultured Lachnospiraceae bacterium (assembly GCA_964580615.1). Classification (GTDB taxonomy): domain Bacteria; phylum Bacillota; class Clostridia; order Oscillospirales; family CAG-272; genus DTU064. The sequence continues at coordinate 18,083 of CAZOMK010000015.1, forward strand.
TCTGCCGAAACAGCAAGATAAACATCGAAAAGGCCCTTTTCGTCACCGAGAAGTTCCATTGCTCTGATCGCGGCGGCAACGCACGCTTTATCATCATATGCCGGACCGCAGGTGCGTTCATTGAGAAGCTCTTCGGGACCGTATGTAAAGCTTATGGGGGTTCCGATGCGAATTCCGTATTCTTCTTCGAGCGTTTTCTTCGAATATCCCGTATCAACGAGCATTTCGTCGAGCGGAGGCACCTTTGATCTGCCTTCCGCAGTCATGAGGTGCGGGGGCGTCGAGGCAACAACGCCGTACAGCTTCTTTTTACCGTGGATAGTGACCTCACAGGCGGGCAGTATCTTTCTGTCAACGCCGCCGAGACCGTTTATGCGGAGATTACCCTCGTCCGTGATGCCGGCAACTACAAGTCCGACAGCATCGAAGTGCGCGTCAAGCAGAAGCTTAGGCGCCCCCTCTATACCGCATCTGCGGACGAAAATATGATTTCCGACAGCGTCGCTCGTCCATTCGTCGAAATACGGCGAAGCAAGAGCGGCAAGAGCGTCCGATTCCGTTGTTTCATGTCCGACAACGGACATCATGGAGGACAGACGATGAAGTAAATTCATATAACCGTTCATAGTAACTGATTCCTTTGCGTTTATTGTTTACTTGATTTTATAATAGCACAAACACGTCAAGAAAAAAAGGGTGCCTTGAAAATTATTTTCAAAAAGTATTGTATTCGTCCGATAAAACACAAAATTTGACGCGTTCCGCACGCTTTATTTGCAATTAAATCATTGACATTGGCTTGTCCGTCGGGTAAAATATTCTTGAGGCATTGCCTAAGTGAGCGTTAGTCTCAAACCCACAAATCGAAAGGATCAAAAAATGAGCAAGCTTGTTATTAACACATACGACAAGGGCAGCCGTATTGATAAAAATATCTACGGTAACTTCTCCGAGCACCTCGGCAGATGCATTTACAACGGCATTTACGTCGGTGAAAACTCTCCCATGCCGAACGAAAACGGACTGAGAAGCGACATGGGAAAG
>CAZOMK010000016.1:0-4199 GCA_964580615.1 uncultured Lachnospiraceae bacterium
GGTAAAATGAGAAGGATCGCGCAAGAACTCCACGATCTCGCGAAGCTCCTCCTTTTCCTCGTCCGCACCGGCTACATCCTTAAATGTCACTTTATTTCTGTCGTTTGTAACAAGTCTTGCGCGGCTTCTGCCGAAGTTACCTATCTTCGAGCCCTTTCCGCCTGCCTGACCCATCATAAAGATCCAAGAGAAGATGAAAAGACCGATAACGATAAGATAGGGCAGGAAGCTTACCCACCACGGGATCTCCGTCGGGGGCGGGAAGTCATACGCCGCGATGATACCGTTTGCGTACTGTTCCGAGATAAGCTCGTTCAGATCGGAATAAAACAGCGACAGGTCGCGCAGCTTATATTCGACATAGCCGACGCCGACGCTTCCGTCCGCAAGCTCCTTACGGATCTCCATAGTCAAAATGTTGTCGCCGTCCACAACAAACTTGACAACTTTTTCATCATGGAAATAGTCAAGGATTTCACTGTATGTTACGCCGTCCTTTGAGGCGCTGTCGAAAAGCGCCGCTGTCGCAACGATAATAACTGCGATCAGCGCAACATAGAACAAAATTACTTTAAGGTTGTTTTTTTTCATTCCTAAATAACGTTCTCCGGTTTATTTTTCTTTATTTATTCGTAGCACTCCGGCGAAAGCACGCCGATATAAGGAAGCGCTCTGAATTTTTCATCAAAATCGAGTCCGAAGCCGACCACGAACTCATCGGGAATAACGAAGCCGCAGAAATCGGGCTCAAGATCAACAACACGGCGGCTCGGCTTATCGAGAAGCGTGCAAGTCTTAACAGACGCCGCGCCCTTGAGATACAGGTACTCGATCAGGTAAGAAAGCGTGCGTCCGCTGTCGATAATATCCTCGACGATCAAAATATCGCTCTTTTCCATATCTTTTCTTCTGATGTCGAGCAAAATCGAGATCGTCTTTGACGATTCCGTACCGCCGCCATAGGAGGAAACCTTCATAAAATCAATTTCCACCGGCAGCTTGATGCGCTTCATCAGCTCCGCCATAAATACGACCGAGCCCTTGAGGATGCACAAAAGCACGAGATTGTTTTCGGAATCGGCATACGCCGCTTCGATCTTTCTTGCGATCTCCTCTACCTTTTTGGAGATCTCCTCCTCTGTTATAAGGACCTTTGCGATATCCGCTTCGGGAAGTCTTTTCTTATCGTTGTTATGCATAGTCATATCCGCCTTTGATGTTTTTGTACTGATTTATTCAGTCGGTAGCTTTTCCGAACACGCAAAATAAATGTTCAGCTCTTTTTCGTGACCGTCTCCGTCCTTTATCTCAACGCCGTCCCTTGCGTCCATGTACGGGATCCAAACGATTCCCTCACAGTCGCAGAAAACGGGCAGGAAATTACGGACATCGAGCGGTATTTTATATTCGCAATACAGCTTTTTCGTAAGCCTTGACATTCCTCCGATGGTGATCTTATCACCGGCGTTGCGGTTTCTTATATAGAGGTTACCACAAATTTTATCAAAGGCAATTCGTTTGTGTATAAATATTTTGTAAATATTCTTGTTTTTCAGCTCAAATTCTTTATCGGGAGCGTGTGAAATCAAGAGCTTCGCGTTATTAAGCTCCGGAATATCGTGCAAACCGTCTCCGAGAGGGATCCAAAATTCGGGCGTATATCTGTACTTACCCTCATACTCCTCCTCGCCGATGAAGAAGAACTCATCGCTTTCAACGGCGGCGCATATCTTCTGGGGCAGGGAAATGCGCGAATGTGCGCCTCCGCACCAAATGATGCGCGAAACCGATCTGACATGGGTAAAGTCAAGCGATATGCACGGACGCGATCTACCGTACAGCTCCTCCGATGCTCTGTCGTACATATAGCGTATGACTCTCGAAAGGATGGCGGGCTCCTGCGACGCGAGCAGCTTTCTGTCGCACGAGGTCTCGATTCCGTTTTCCTTTATGAACTTCATCGCCTGATTCTGTATGTACACGTCGTCGTTTCTGAGTAGCGTGCAAAGCTGAGATATAGCCATTTCCGGCGACGGATTTATGTACGAAAGCCTCGGCAGGATCTCCTTGCGGATATAATTTCTCGTGTAATCGGTGTTTGCATTTGTCGAATCGGTCACATATTCGATATCGTTTGCGATGCAGTAGCCGATGACCTCGCTTCGCGTACAATATATGAGCGGTCTGATGACGCGCTCTCCGCGCACGGGCGGGATTCCGGCAAGTCCTCTTGTTCCGGCGCCTCTGAGCATATTGAAGATAACGGTCTCCATATTGTCCTCGGCGTGATGCGCGAGAGCGATATGGCGCAGCTCCTCATGCTCGTCTATGAGTCTGTGATACGTCCAATAACGAACGTCTCTCGCCATTTCTTCCAAGCCCTTACCGCGCTCCTTTGCCATGGCGGGGACGTCATAATGCTCGACGTAAAGCTTGACACCGAGCTTCTCACAGACGCTTCTGCAAAACTCCTCGTCTCTGTCCGCTTCCTCGCCGCGTATTCCGTGGTGAACGTGAACAGCCGCAATATATATATTATGTGCAAGAGAATATTTGTGCAAATAATGAAGCAGGGCTCCCGAATCCGCACCGCCGGAATAACCGACAAGGATTCCGTTAAGCTTACGATCCATACCGAAATCTCTTATAGCCTGCTCAATCTTTTGCTCAACCATACGGCTGATGCCGCTTTTGTCCACAGTATCACCTTCTTTTCGAATATACACAGAACATTTTACCATACAATAACGTATTATTCAAGTAAACAGACTGTTTTTTTAACAAACAACGGCACAAAAAAAGCACGCGTAAAGCGTGCTTTTTACGTGATCGCGTCTTCGATCACATCATAAACAGTCACGGAAGTGACGGAACCGCGAACCAAGAGCGAAAAGATCGACTCCGCCGTCTCCCTTTGTGAAGAAATGTCGCGTACAAGAGCAAAGCTGCTCTCGCCGTTCGCAACGGTAACAATAAAACAAGTATACGAAAAACGGAACAAGCCCGTCTCCTCATCAAAAACCGACTCTCTGATAAGCTGATAAAGGCAAGTCACGCCCTCCCCGGTCGTCACAGCAGTATCGGTAACGATGCCGTTAATTTTACTTGAAAATGTTTCTGTCACAACGTTGTCTCCTTCTTGAAAATCGTTTTTTAGGGGTCAATTTTACCATTTTCACCCCTGATTTTTATGCTGAAATGTGTCGGGTGAATATAAAATTATATTTTACGTGCAAAAAATGACGGTTTATGCGATTTCGGTATGCATAAAAACAGTATATTTTTCCCTAAATGCACACAAAATAATAGCTTCTATCTGCGGCACTTCAAGGCGTCTGTTCGATGCTTTCCGATGTTTTTTGAGCTGATTCTCGATTATTTCAAGCTGATTTATTTTTTCGTTTTTTACAGGAAATATTTGTGTATTGCCTGTATTTCCGATATGATATATAATAAATTCGGTACAATTATATTTATGAAAGGTAAGTGGCATTGAATAAGGTATTTTTTTATTCCGATATTCATAAAAGCATACATAAACTGATCAAATCTCCGCGCTTTCCGTCCGACTTTTCCTTGTTCTTCCTCGTTTGCGCGCTCGGTATGCTCGTCTCCGCGTTTTTGATCGCTCACGCATCGCTGAAAGGGTACTGCGACTATCATTTCGCGCGGCGTCTGTTGCCGATGCTGACAGAGGCGTCCGCGCTCACCGCAGTCCTCGCCGTCGGGGGAGGCGCGCTTTTGGAGCGTTTACGCACGGAACGCGGAAATTGATGTGTCAATGGGCATTTTTCCCTTGACTATTCGGGAAGCATAAGTTAAAATGTACTTGCGGTGCCGTAAAATTCCGATGATTCCCGCAGTACGGACAGTGCCGCACGATCAAAATTTTATGCCTTTGGCATATCGGAGGTTAATGTATGGCTCATTTTTGTCCTGCCTGCGGCCACAAGCTTGAAGATTATATGCTGTTCTGCACGGAATGCGGAACGAAGGTTCCCGTAGTGGAAAAGGCACCTGCTGTTGAGGAAGCGCCCGCTGTTGAGGAAGCGCCCGTCGTTGAGGAAGCTCCCGTCGTTGAGGAAGCGCCTGTCGTTGAGGAAGTCCCCGTTGTCGAGGAAATCCCCGTTGTCGAGGAAACTCCCGTTGTTGAGGAAGCTCCCGTCGTTGAGGAAACGCACGTCGTTGAGGAAGCGCCC
>CAZOMK010000016.1:4299-18697 GCA_964580615.1 uncultured Lachnospiraceae bacterium
GTCGTTGAAGAAGCTCCCGTCGTTGAAGAAACGCCCGCTGTTGAAGAAGCTCCCGTCGTTGAAGAAGCTCCCGTCGTTGAAGAAACGCCCGCTGTTGAAGAAGCTCCCGCTGTTGAGGAAGCACACGTGACGACAGAAGCCGCCCCCACCGTCATCAAAGAGGTTTCCGTTGTGACCGAGATCCCGCCGCAAAACGGCATCGTTTCGACAGGAATGTTTTTCGGTCTCATGTTCCTTTACTCGATCCCCGTGATCGGTTGGCTCGTTTGTCTCATTCTCTGCTTCGCACCCAAAAAGCAAAGCCTGAAGAATTACTCCCGCGCCGCCATGATCTGGATCGTTATAGGTCTCGTTGTCTCTGCCGCGCTTGCAGGCGCCGCTTATTGGCTCGGAGGCATGATCCTCGAACAGTTCAACATCGACATAAACGAAATAATGAATCAGATCCGCTCCGCTTTCTGATAAAAGCAAAGGCTCACGTCCGCAGCATTCGAACGTGAGCCTTATTTTTCGCACAGCAATACTTATTTTTTTCATTTTTTCGACAAAAACTATTTACTTTTTCATTTTAACGTGTTATTATGTGCTGATGAGATTTTTAACATGGTACAGAGATACCGAGAAGGTCTTTTGAAAGGTCACGTCCGCGGAACCGCGATCTTGCCCCGTGTGCGTTTATGAAAAAAGTCGGCTCGCTCTGTGCGGGTCTTTATTTTTGTCTTTAAGGAGGACTTCGCGATGGCAGTTAAAGCAGAGCTTATGGATGAATCCGCCGTAAAGCGCTCAATTGCAAGAATAACTCACGAAATTATCGAGCGTTACCGCGGAGTCGAAAATCTCGTTCTGATCGGCATCAAGCGCCGCGGTCTGCCGATTGCGAAAATGATCGCGGACAACATCAGCAGATTCGAAAACGCAGATGTTTCCGTCGGCTGCATAGATATCACCCTGTACAGAGACGATATTTCAAAGGTATACCCCGAACCGGAAGCTTCGGGCGCGCACATTCCCGTTGACATAAACGGAAAATGCGTCATTCTCGTTGACGATGTCATCTGCACGGGCAGAACGGCGCGCGCCGCGATCGAATGCATCTTCGCGCACGGTCGCCCCGCCTCGATAGGGCTTGCCGTTTTGATCGACAGAGGTCACAGAGAGCTTCCTCTGCGCCCCGATTTCGTCGGCAAAAACATACCGACGTCAAAGTCCGAATTCATTGCCGTACGCGTTCCCGAATTCGACGGTGACACACGCGTCCTTCTCTGCGACGCAGACTGACTGTGATGATCTTCTCCCCGCGCTTGCGTCGGAGATCATTAATAAAATTTAACGGAGGATAGTTTTTCAATGAAACTCATCTACAATGTTGATGATAAGCCCAAGTTCGGTGAAATCATCGTGTTCGCTTTCCAGCAGCTTCTCGCTATCATGGCTGCTACGATCGCGGTTCCCGCTATCGTAGGCAACGGAATGACCGCTTCCGCGGCTCTTTTCGGCGCAGGCGTAGGTACGCTTGTTTATCAGCTCTTCACAAAGTTCAGAAGTCCCGTCTTCCTCGGTTCCTCCTTCGCTTTCATCGGTTCGATGCTCGCCGCATTCGCAGGCGGCGTTTCCATGCAGCTCGGCTTCCTCGGTCTCATCATCGGTGCCGCTTTCGCAGGTCTTGTATACGTCATTCTCGCACTGATCGTTAAGATTGCCGGCGTAAATTGGATCAACAAGCTCATGCCCCCCGTTGTTATCGGCCCCACAGTTGCTCTTATCGGTCTGTCCCTCGCCGGCGCCGCTGTAAAGGATGTGTTCTCCTACGGCCCGCAGGACTCTAACGGCTCTTTCGTAATGTCCGCCAACATCTGGGTATCCTTCATTTGCGCTATGGTTACCTTGGTTGTCGTCGTCCTCGTCTCCACATACGGCAAAAAGATGACAAAGCTCATCCCCTTCATCATCGGTATCCTCGCAGGCTATGCGGTAGGTCTCATTTTCACCGTCATCGGCACTGTTGCCGACATTCCCTCTCTCGTTATCATTGATTTCGCGCCCTTCAAAGCGCTCGTTGCAAACGGTGTTACGATCTCCACATTCGTTTCGATCCCCGAATTCACATTCCTTCAGGCAATAAAGGGAATCGGTGAGTTCACTCCCTCCTACCTCGCAACAATCGCCGTCGCATACATTCCCGTTGCGTTCGTTGTTTTCGCGGAGCACATCGCCGACCACAAGAACCTCTCCAGCATCATCGAAAAGGAGCTGCTTGAGGATCCAGGTCTGCACAGAACTCTCCTCGGTGATGGCATAGGTTCTCTCGCAGGTGCTATCTTCGGCGGCTGCCCCAACACAACATACGGCGAATCCGTCGGTTGCGTTGCCATCACAAAGAACGCTTCCGTTGTTACAATAACAGCTACCGCCGTTCTCACTATCCTCGTTTCCTTCATCTCCCCCTTCGTTGCATTCCTCGATTCCATTCCCGGATGCGTAATGGGCGGCGTTTGCGTAACGCTTTACGGCTTCATCGCCGTTTCAGGTCTCAAGATGATCCAGAAGGTCGATCTCGAAGATAACGCAAACCTTTTCACAGTATCCGTTATTCTCATCACCGGTATCGGCGGCATGGCTATGGCGATCGGCAAGGTAACTCTCACATCCGTTGCCTGCGCGCTCATCCTCGGCATCGTCATCAACGTCATCCTCTCCGGCAAAAAGCCCTCTGACGAACAGTAATCGCGGGCATCACCTTTTCAAAGCAATACATAAATAAAAACAGCACTCGACCGAGTGCTGTTTTTTGTTTACTCTATAACGATCCTGCCCTCAACGGAGCCGTCAAGCGCGCCGTGCTCGGACAGATAATCGTCCAAAACGTCTATGCAAGAGACAGCGATAATGCGCGGCTTTTCGATCGCACCTATTTCCGCGTATGTCACGTTAAGAAACGCTTCAATGTTTGTAAAATGGTACGTCTGCATACCTATCTTGAACACATCCGTATCCTTTATTTCGCGTCCGAAATAGCTGAATTCGCGGAAGCATTTTTCCTTTCTCGAATACACAAGCTTCATTCCGCGCGAAAGCTGATAAAATTCCGTATGTCCCACAAACGCCTCCTCGCGGAGCATATAAAGCATCATTCGTCTAAAAAGCTCACCCGTCACACGGAACATATAGACTCCGTCGTCAAACGGGAACGCCTCCGTCAGTCCGCCGTAGGCGACTGTCGGGCCGAGTTCGTCGCTTCTGATGCTTCCGGAACCGAGCAGCATCACGTCGAGGTCGAGAGCCTCGCAAAAGACATCGGCAAACAGATTGCCGAGCTCTGTTTCGGCGTTTCGGACGGGATGCGTAAACGCGCCGTTGAATTTTGTGACGATGCGCTCGTATTTTCTGTCTGTCGCCGCCTTGTACGCCTCAACTGTCTTTTCGATCTCATGATCACGCATGATATTCTCTCCCGTAACGGGGACGCACCGCCATTCATACGACTTGACAGACGCCTTGTCAGTGTCTATGACAAAATCGAATCTGCCGATTATATCCGTTCCCGTTCCGGCGTGAGCGATCAAAATATCGTTCACCGTCACAGGCTCGCTCATAAACGTATGCGAATGACCACCGAGTATAACGTCAACTCCCCATGCGGGATCAAGCGCGGCGGCAAGCTTTTTGTCAGCCTCTATGCCTATATGCGTCAAAAGCACTGTCAGATCGACAGCACCAACGCTTTCGTTGACCGTACAGATCTTTCCTATCTCCTCGACAGCGTCCGATATCTCAAGCATATTGCCTATGATCGGATCCTGCTTTGTCTGCGCGAGCACGTCCTCGGTGATAATACCGATAAACAGTATCCTTGTCCCGTCGCGTTCGATAACGGTGTACGGCATAAAAAGGTGTATTCCGTTTGGCTTTATACGCATATTTGAGTTGATTATCGGAAATTTCGCACATTTATCAATAAAAAGCAGATGCGTCACTCCGTAATCGAGCTCGTGATTGCCGATCGTAACAACGTCGGGCGCAAGCCTGTTGATTATCTCAACCGTTGACATTCCCCTGTATTCCTCGTCTATTACAGAACCGCGGAACATATCGCCCGAAATCGTATATATAACGTTTTCTTCCTCACGTCTGACCTTCCCGACGTATCCCGACAGAAGCGCGACGCCTCCTACGGGGAATTTGCCGCTCATATCGGGCAAAAAATCGCCGTGAAGATCATTTGAATGAAGTATTGTAAGTTTTTTCTCGTTTTTCATTGATCAATCGAGTCCTTGCAGCTCCTTGATAATTATTTCAACGGCACGAACAGCCTCGTCGAGCGGCAGTGAGGGCGTGCCCTCGCGCTTTCCGTCAAGCTGTTCGGGGATATACGGTATATGCACAAAGCCCGCTTTCACGTCTGTACCCTCCGTTATCATCAACGACTCGTACATCACTCTGTTGCACACAAACGTGCCCGCAGAATTTGAAACATACGAAAATATGCCCTCTCCGCAAAGTCGCTCCGTCAGTCTGCGGATCGGCAACGTTGAAAAATACGCGGCTTTTCCGTCGGAAACGATCGCGGTATCGGTGTATTTAACTCCGTCGTTGTCGGCTGAGGTCGAATCCATGCAGTTTATTGCCACGCGTTCGGGCGTGACTCCGCTTCTGCCGCCCGCCTGACCGAGCATAACGACAAAATTCGGTTGTTCGCCCTCGATCGCCTCGCGAAGCGCCTTGGGCGCGCTGTCATACGAGGTCGGAAGCAGACGCTTTACGACAGTCACGTTAGGATCGTCGCTCTTGACTCTTTCAAGCACGAGCGCGGACGGATTGACGCTTTCGCCGCCGAACGCGTCAAACGCAGTTAAAAGCATTTTATGACAAAAGTTTTCCACAGGTGTTATCCTTTCGGTTGGAAGATCAAGCATGAATCAGACGTCGAAGCGCCTCCGAAAGCGCGGTTTTATCGTTGGGGACAGCGTCCGTGATGACAAGCTCAAGCAGTTTTTCGAGCGTTTCTCCCACCGCCTTCCCCTCGGCAACTCCCGCAGACATTATATCCGCGCCGTTAACGGCAAGCATCGCGGGAGTGACGCAGTCATTTTCCGTCGCTTTGAGCAGCTCAAGCAGACGATCCCTCTCGGATGCGTCTGTTTTGCCCGTAACGTACATCATTTCGATCGCGCGCGACACATTTTCCGCGTCGTTTCTTCGCAGTGCGCGGCGCAGCGAGGCCTTATCAGTCAAGCCGGAAATGCAAAGCGACGTTACCGCACGAACAGCGCGCTGTGTCGCGCCGTCCGATTTAAGCTTTACAAGGTCGCGCACCCCGTCCGGCGTGCGAAGCAAGAGCGACAGCCGCAGTATAAGATCCGCATCGCATTTTCCGAGCGCGGAAACTGAAGCCTCATAATCGCCGTCAAATGCGGATGGAAGTATGAGACGCATAACGGGCTCATACTCGCGCAAAATACGCTCCGCACCGGCGCCCGTCACAAGTCTGAACGTCTCGGAGCATATACGCTCCGCGGATATATTTTCAAGCAAATGCTTGTTTTTCAGGATCGAAGCGGCGGTTTCGCCGTCGATTTCAAAGTCAAGGCACGAGGCAAAGCGCAGTGCGCGCAGGATGCGAAGTCCGTCCTCGCCGAAGCGTCTGTCCGGCTCGCCCACACATTTTATTATGCGGCGATCGAGATCGTCTCTGCCTCCGAACTCATCGACAAGCCCTCTTTTCGGCGAATACGCCATCGCGTTAACGGTAAAATCGCGGCGCGACAGGTCGAGACTGAGCATCGGAGTAAAGCTGACCGACACGGGATGTCTGTTATCCCTGTATTCGCCGTCCGTGCGATATGTCGTTATCTCGACGGGGTCCCCGTCGGAGACGACAGTCACGGTGCCGTGCTTTATTCCCGTTTCGATCACTCTCCAGCCGTCAAAGCACGATTCCGTTTCGTCCGGCAGAGCAGAGGTCGTTACGTCGTAATCGTGCGGCGTAACGCCTCGGCACATATCGCGCACGGAGCCTCCGACAACATACGCTTCAAAGCCGTTTTCTTCAAGCACGCCAAGCACCTTTATTATATTGTCGGGGATCTTAAAATCGTTCATTTTCTTTCCTTTTAGGGTATAAATTACATCAATTCAGACTAATTACGGCGATTCCCTCGCCGTCTATCAAAGCGGCGGCGACACCGGACGGCGTTTTTACCGTAACTCGGTTCGACTCGGTTGAATTATTTATAATAACAAGCTTATCGGTAGCGGGGAAGTACGCACACTCAAAGTTCGGATCCGACGTCATATATACGTTTTCGAGCTTCTCCTTGCCTGCCGCCCAAAGGATCGCGCGGTAAAGCAGACGCGCGTTCTCGCTTGAGAAGGTGAAGCCGGAGAGGTACACGCCTCGTCCGTCTCCGAAGGACTTCGTTGCCGCAACGATATCGCCGCCTGAGGCAAGAATAACATCCGTATCCGCTCCGCGCGCGTAAACGCCCGAAACGTGATTATGGAAATGCGGAACGTCAGACGTATCCTTCGTTATAAAATGATCTTTTTTCACGCTGTACTTATATTTTTCGAAGCATACAGTCTCGCCGATCTCCTTATCGACGCCGATAATGTCCGCTGTACGGAAGAGCTTTCCGTCCGATTTTCTGAGCGCGGACGGCTCACCGACGCCGATAAATCCGCCGCCGCAAGCGACAAATTTGTTCAGCGCTTCGAGCACTTCGGGCGTCCAGCCGTCTCCTCCCGACCATGCATCGCCCTCGCGTCCCGCGTTTATGATAACGTCAATGTCTGCGGGGACGCCGTTTTTCGCTATTTCCGCAAGCGAGATAGATCTGACCTCAAACGGCTGACCTGCGAGAGCCTCGTAAATATGGTTGAGCGGAAGCTCCGGATGCTCATGCATATGACCTGAGCAGTTCCAAGTCCTCAGACTGCCCCATGACTGAAGTATCGCAACGCGTATGCCCGTGCTCCAAGGCTTGCCCGCCTCATGGAAGCCCTTGAGCATACGGAATTCGTCTGCAATATTCGCAATTTCATCTTGGAATTTCGAAAAAGGCTCCGTCAGCGACAGATATCCGCCGAGACCGATCCTGTCGATCTTCACGCGGAGCAATGCTCTGCGGACGCACGCCCAATAGCGTCTTGCGTCTGCATCGGGATGACCGCCGGGCGCAAACGTAGGCTCGCCTTTCAGTCCCGTCGGGAACAGATACGGATGCAGACGCAGCTCGTGCGTGCCGACGTCCTCAACTCCGGCGCAAAGACGTGCCTCAAACGCGTTGAAGACGCATTTGATCAGTCCGTCGAAGCCGAATTCGGCAAATTTGCCGCTCCAAGGCTCGATTCCGACCCATGAATCGTCGTAGAAAACATACGCAAGCTTACCGTGCTTGTGTACGATATCGACACATTCACGTCCGAACTCTCGGACAAACTTGCCCGTGTACTCGATCCAATCGAGATATCGCTTTGACGGAGGCGTATGAGTGGGATTATGCCTGTCGTTTCTGATAAAATCCTCCGCCGTCATGCGATAGCCGTACTCCGCCTCAAAGCCGTCGAGCGCGATCGGATTGACAGTAAAATCATAGCTGCCCCAATCGGTGTAAACTGTACGCTGTGCGGGATCTGCGCCCCAGATCCACGTGAAATTATAGAACATGGACGTAAATCTTACGACCTTCGTTGCGGGATGCTTCTCGCACCATTCATCAAGATAGCGCAAAAGCTCAGCGCGAACCTCAGGATATCTCGGCTCGACTGCCATCAAGTGCTCCTTGTCGCCCCAATCGTTTGTGATGTGGTTGTACATTGAGATTTCCTCCCACAAACGGCGCGCCATGAAGCTGACTGTATAAAGATGATAGGGAACAGTGTCCGAGATTGTAACCGTTTCCGTTTCAGGATCATAATTCCATTTTCCAACGTCGAGCTTTTCTTCCGCGGTGCGATCCCAGACCTCCCACAGCTTTTTGACGTCATCATCGGGGCATATATCGAACTGCGGGCGGAAATACTTCTCAAGCGGCTTGATTTTAAGCTCGCCGCCAAGAGAAAGCAGGGGATCCGTTGAGAGGAAGTTGCGCTGGAGCATTTCGGGATGCTTTTTTGCCCATTCGTTGACAGAACGTATCATGCATATAGTCGAATAGATCGGCACTCCGGAGGAGAGTATCTCGTCCGAAAGCTGAGTTCCGTCGCTGTCTCTGATGCAATCGGCGCCCCATTTTTCGCAAAGCTCAAGAGTCAAACGTTCGTATCCGGACTCGCCGGGAAGTGTAAATCCGCCTTTTGTTTTCATATCAGTACGCGGTGAATACCGCACTCCTTATATTTTCTGCGTTATGCGTGTGATTTATTTTATTTTACCACGCTCTTTCACCATTTTCAACACCATAAAGTCAGCGTATATCCAAAATATGCCCGTTCGCGCGTGAAAAACAGAGATTACGCCCGCGTGCTTCGCGCGGATTTTACTCAAAGCCTTCCTATAATTATAAATACAGCCTGAAGGGAAGGGGAATACAAAAATGCAGCTTACAGATCAGATCATATCGTCGCCGAGGGAGGTGCGCGACATACCGATAAAGCTAATCAAAGCCAATCCGCGTCAGCCGAGGCGCGTCTTTGACGACGAAAGCTTGGACGCACTTACCGAAAGCATTGTACGTTACGGAATACTTCAACCGATAACGTGCAAATCAGTCGGAAACGAATACGAAATCGTCGCAGGCGAGAGAAGATACCGCGCCGCGATGCGCGCGGGCTTTTACGCTGTGCCCGTCATCGTCATCGAGGCAAACGAAAACGAATCGGCGGAGCTTGCCATCATCGAGAATTTACAGCGTGAGGATCTCAACATTTTTGAGGAAGCGGGAGCAATATCTTCATTAATATGTATGTACAAGCTTACGCAAAGCGAGGCGGCGGAGCGCCTGTCAGTTTCGCAGTCCTATATCGCAAATAAGCTTCGACTTTTGCGCTTTACAGACGAGGAACGCGAGCTGATCCTGTCCGCGGCGCTATCCGAGCGTCACGCGCGCTGTCTTTTACGTCTGACAGACCGCGGACAGCGCTTTTCCGCGTTGAAGCACATAATATCGCGCGGTCTGAACGTGTCCGCATCGGAAAAGTACGTTGACGGACTGCTTGAAGCGCCGACGGCAAAAGCTCCCAAGGTGCAAAAGTTCATTTTCAAGGATCTTCGCCTGTTTTATAATTCGATCGACCGCTCTGCGGAGCTTATCCGCTCGTCGGGAATCCCCGTAAATATCGACAGAGACGAAACGCCGACGGGAGTTACTGTAACGGTTACAATAGGAAATGTTTCACGTGAAACATAATTCGACAGAGCATTCGATTGTTTCACGTGAAACAAAACGGCTGTATGAGGAAGCAGAAGGTCTCGCCTCGTACAGCCTTTTGTTTTTGTTAAATTTGATTGCATGAACGCTCAATTTTGTTGACAAGCGATTTATTTGTGATATAATGATGATACTACCCTTTGATTTGAGGTTATTATGGCATATATCATTTCATTTGCAAATCAGAAAGGCGGCGTCGGCAAAACGACCTCCGCAGTAAACATCGCGGCATCCCTCGCTTTCCGCGGTAAGCGTGTGCTTTTGCTCGATATGGACCCGCAGGGTAATACCACAAGCGGCGTCGGAGTAAGCAAACGCGACTTAAAATATACAATGTACGAGGTTCTTCTCGGTCAGTGCGGCGTAAAAGACGCCGTTATCGAAACGAAATTCTCCAATCTCGCAATAATTCCCGCCAATATCTCGTTGGCGGCGGCTGAATTTGACCTTGTTGATATGCAGGATCGTCAATGGCGGCTAAAAAAAGCGCTTGAGCCGATCGCGAACGACTATGACATCGTGTTCATCGACTGTCCTCCTTCGCTCGGAATACTCACGATCAACTCTCTTGCAGCTTCAAACGGCGTAATAATCCCGATGCAGTGTGAATATTTTGCGCTCGAAGGCTTGTCTCAGCTCATGCTGACGATCAGAAAGATCAAGCAGCTTTACAATCGCTCGCTTGAGATCACGGGAATTTTGCTTACGATGTACAATCCGCGCCTCAATTTGACGACGCAGGTAGTCGCAGAGCTTAAAAAATACTACGCGGACAAGATCTTCCGCACGCCGATCCTCAGAAACGTAAAGCTCAGTGAAGCGCCCAGCTTCGGCACACCAATCATCTATCACGATAAAAATTCCAAAGGCGCCCTCTGCTACCTTGCCGTCGCAGACGAGCTTTTGACAAGAATTTGATCGAATCCCGACAGTTTTCTCATCGGATCTTCAAAAATACGTGACGCAAGGAGCCTTCCATGGCGAAAAAATCATCATTAGGACGCGGCATAGACTCGATCTTTCTTGACAATGCCGTCGGCGGTGCGCTCATAACGGACAGCGACCGCATATACAAGCTTTCACTTTCGTCGGTTGAACCAAGACCGGATCAGCCGCGTAAATACTTCGACGAGGACGCGCTCCGTCAGCTCGCGGATTCGGTTTCGGCGCACGGCGTCCTTCAACCGATCTTGGTTTCGGAAACAGAGCCCGGACGCTACGCGATAATCGCAGGCGAACGCCGTTGGCGTGCCGCAAAGCTCGCCGGTCTCAGTGAAATTCCCGCAATCGTACTTGATTTTGACGAGATGACGGCGGCGGAAATATCGCTGATCGAAAACATTCAGCGCGAAAACCTCAATCCCTACGAAGAAGCAGAGGCATATCGCGCCCTCATCTCTCAGTTTTCCCTCACACAGGAGGAGCTTTCTACTCGAATCGGTAAGTCGCGATCCGCAATCGCAAATTCGCTGAGACTGCTCGATCTGCCCGATTCAGTCGTTCCGTTCGTGAAAAACGGTGAAATAACTGCAGGTCATGCGCGAGCGCTCCTTTCGCTCGACGATCCGCTTGACATTCCCGTCCTTGCGGACAGAATCATCGAAAAATCGCTTTCCGTTCGTGCCGCAGAAGCAATGGCAAAGCAGATGAACGCGAAAAACTATATCGCGGACGAGCCCGCCGAGACGCCGACGGACTTTGTAAATTACGTTTCCGTGCTTGAGGATAAGGCGAGAGCCGCTCTCGGCAGACCGGTTAAGATCGTTTCTCACGGCAAAAAGCACCGAATCGAGCTCGGTTACGAGGATAACAAGGATCTTGAGGATCTCCTTACAGCGCTCTGCGGAAACATTTTCGACGAAATATAATTTCTTTATAATTCTATTAATTACATTATTTTCTATTTTCGAAAGGATAAAAACAAATGCTTGACATAAAATTCGTCAGAGAAAATCCCGAAATCGTTAAGAAAAACATTGAAAATAAGTTCCAGCACGAAAAGCTTCATCTTGTTGACGAAGCCATCGAGCTTGACCTGAAGCGCCGCACCTACATCGGAGAGACAGAAAGCCTTCGCGCCGAAAGAAACCGCATCTCGAAGCAGATTGGTATGCTCATGGGTCAGGGCAAACGCGAGGAAGCAGAGGAAACAAAGAAAAAGGTTGCCGAATTCGCCGCAAGACTTGCGGAGGTTGAGGTTCTTTCGCGCGAGGCGGACGAAAAGCTCACCGACATCCTCATGCGTCTGCCGAACATAATAGATCCGTCAGTCCCGATAGGTAAGGACGACAGCGAAAACGTCGAGGTTGAAAGATTCGGTGAGCCGACTGTTCCCGAATTCGACATCCCCTATCACACGGAGATCATGGAATCCTTCGCCGGCATCGACATCGACTCCGCAGGCAGAGTTGCCGGCAATGGCTTCTATTACCTGCTCGGTGACATCGCGCGCCTGCACTCCGCAGTCACCGCTTACGCACGCGACTTCATGATAGATCGCGGCTTCACGTACTGCATCCCGCCGTTCATGATCCGCGGTAACGTCGCCGCAGGCGTAATGAGCTTCGCGGAAATGGACGCAATGATGTACAAGATCGAGGGCGAGGATCTTTACCTCATCGGTACATCCGAGCACTCCATGATAGGCAGATTCATCGACCGTATGCTCCCCGAAGCAGAGCTTCCGTATACGCTGACAAGCTATTCCCCCTGTTTCCGCAAGGAAAAGGGCGCTCACGGCATCGAGGAAAGAGGCGTTTACAGAATCCATCAGTTCGAAAAGCAGGAGATGATCGTCGTTTGCGATCCCTCCGAATCAATGGAATGGTACGAAAAGATGTGGAGATACTCGGTTGAGCTGTTCCGCTCGCTTGATATCCCCGTACGTCAGCTCGAATGCTGCTCCGGTGATCTTGCCGACCTCAAGGTCAAGTCCTGCGACATCGAAGCATGGAGCCCCAGACAGAAAAAGTATTTCGAGGTCTGCTCCTGCTCCAACCTCGGTGACGCTCAGGCACGTCGCCTCAAGATCCGCGTAAAGGGCAAGGACGGAAAGACTTACCTTCCTCATACGCTCAACAACACAGTCGTTGCTCCTCCGAGAATGCTCATCGCGTTCCTCGAAAACAACCTGACCGCCGACGGAAACGTAAGAATTCCCGAAGCTCTCCGTCCTTACATGGGCGGAAAGGAAATGATCTTCAAAAAATAATCTCTCCGGAAAGGAATTACCGTGCAATACATTTTTTTATATGATAATTTAGACATTTACAATCCTTTCATCACGGTCAGGTTACTCGTTTGGTCGCTCTTTGCCGGATTTATTTTCGCGGCACTGCTTGCGATCTATCAGAAGCGCCTCATCGGAGGTCTTGTCAAAACGATACTCTCCGAGGGCGCAAGCTCCCCCGAAACTGCAAAAACAGTCTCAGAGCTCGGTTACGCGTCCGATTGGTTCGCGAAAAACGCGCTCCGCAAGGATGACGCACTGCTTCGCTTTGTCGTCCGCGTAGACAAGCAAGGCGAGGACGGCGAGGTCGTCGAATCGAAAAAGACGCGCAGCGGACACGACGTTGTCGATTTCGAGACGGCGCGCTTCTATATTCCCGAAGATCTTCGCTATAAGGCGGAGGTCAGATACGCCCGCAAGGGAACGGACTTCGTTTCGTTCGGTATCTGCATCGTTGTGTTCATCGCAGCCGCATTTTTCGCGATCTTCGTCATACCGGAGCTGCTCCAGCTCATAGATAATTTTATCGGAACCTTCAAATAAAGCATTTCAATCAACCTTAAAGGAAAGGTGCAAACAGTATGCATACAAAAAAACGTATCTCGCCGATGGCGGTCATCCTGATCATATTGGGAATAGCCATCCTTGCCGTCGGTATAGTTTTTCTTGCGCTTTATCTTAACGGATACCGTTACATCCGCATCCCCGTCGGTGAGGAGGAGGGAACAGTCCTTTACGTAAAATACCTCGGCGTCGTTGACGACAAGGGCTCTCCGTATAAGGGACGCATCGTTTATTCGGACGGTCTCACCGCCGACGTCGATATGGCGAATAACGAGATCAAATATTCAAACGGAGACGTTTATTCCGGCGAGCTTTCGTCGGATCTCAAAAAGAACGGTATCGGTAAGCTCGTTTACTCAGGCGGCGACGTCTACGAGGGCGAATTCCGCGACGGCGAGCTGACGGGACACGGCAAATACACCTACTCAAACGGTGACGTCTACGAGGGCGATTTCGAAAACGGCAAAAAGGACGGCGACGGTAAGTATACCTGGTCGGACGGAAGCTTTTACGACGGCGGCTTCAAGGACGATAAGAAAAACGGAAAAGGCAAGTATTCCTGGTCGGACGGAAGCTCCTATGATGGCGATTTCGTCGGCAATATCAAAGAGGGAAGCGGCAAATACGTCTATGCAAACGGCGACGTCTACGAGGGCGAATTCGTTTCCGACGTAAGATCCGGCAAGGGTAAGTATACTTGGATCAACGGCGAGATCTACGAGGGCGAATTCAAGAACAATCTCCCGAACGGAGAGGGTAAGTACACCTGGCCGAGCGGAAGAACCTACGAGGGCTACTTCGAAAACGGCGTTATAATCAGAACGGAATGACATTTTCCACCCGATAATCATTCAGGTGTGCCGTGAATCAGCATTTTTCACGGCACACCTCGTTTTTTCATTCGATAACGCGCGTTTTGGCGTCAAAAATCGGCTTTCTTACGTCGAAAACGCGCAAAAAAATCCTTAATGCAACTGCGTTTCCTCAAAATTCACTATTGATAAATATCAAAAATAGTGTTATTATATAACTTGGTGAAAAACATATTTTCATATAAATTTTTAAGGAGGCTCCTTATTCCATGGCTATCAAAAGAAACAAACAGTCAATGGACGGCAACCAGGCTGCGGCTCACGTCAGCTATATGTTCACAGAAGTTGCCGGCATTTATCCCATCACCCCCTCCAGCCCTAAGGCGGACTATGTTGATCAGTGGTCTGCACTCGGAAGAACGACT
>CAZOMK010000017.1:0-18632 GCA_964580615.1 uncultured Lachnospiraceae bacterium
CTTTAATCCTCCACTTTCTTATTCACAGGGGCAGAAAACATAATCCGTGACGTACGAATACGGTATCTCGAACATTGCATATCCGCCGAGCGTATACACAAGATCAATAACCATACCGAAGCTGTCCTCCGTGAAATACACATTGGGATATATTCCGTATTCGGATCTGTATTCCATTATCATATCTTCGTAACTTGTTTCATCAAGCAGATCACTGTTGCCCTCTTTGAGCTTGAATTTACCGTCAAGGAACATCTCCTTGATCTTGGAAAAATCGTAGATCAGCTCCGAGGAAGGCACAATATCCGTTGACTTGACATCACAGTTTATCGTATAAGTAAAGACTGTTGGGTTGGGCGTATCCTCGATATAATACTGTCCCTTTACGATGATAGAGGCAAAATCATCGGTCGAGACTGCCGTGATCGTATCCGTTATTTCGTAGGTATATTCACCGCCCGCGCTTGAGACGCCGTCGTACTTAAACATCTGATCCATGTACGATTTTATCATATCGTTCAAAAGCTCTGCTCTGTCCGATTCGCCGTCCGGATCTATTATTGTCGGATAGATAATACTGATCTGCCCGTTATCAGTCTTTTTTGTTTCCGTTTCCGTTCCGACAGTGTATTCAAAGCCGCTTGATTCGTCGGAATCCTCCGTTTCTGAATCATTCGTTTCCGTTTCGGATGTATCGTCGGTAACCGTACCAACGGTAGCATCGTCTGAATCCGGATCTTTTTTTGTGTCGGAAGTATCTGCGTCACCGTTGTCTTTTGTATTTGAAACGGTGCTGTCGTCAACAAGGTCGCTGACGGGCTCCTTATCGGTATCCTTGCCTTCGCCGTCTTTGCCTGTCACGACTGCAATGACAACTATGACAACGACGCAAACCGCCAAAACAGTCAACAAAAGCGGCAAATTAATTTGTTCTTTTTTCTTTGAGGTTCTTCTTTTTTCCGCCATAACCGCCTCCGTTATGTATTATCGTCCGAAACGTATTCGACATTTCCCTTTGGAGAAGCACATCCGAGCACCGCGGAAATAAATTCCGCAGCGTCATTGCCTGCGGGAGTAACCTTAACGCCGAGCTCCTCGGAGAGCCATTCCGGAGAATGTCCGCAAAGGAAAAGATCGCCCTCTGCGCGCAACGACGATTTCGGGATCAAAAGCTCGTCTCCGAGATCAAGTCCCTTGAGCTGTTTTGCCATATCAACTCCGGTGAGCAATCCCGCAACAGTCACTTCACCGCCGAAAAATTCATTCTTAACGCAATAAACATTACATTCAAGATTATAGCACACGGCGCTGATTTTTTCAACCGCGATCTTGATCGAGGAATAAGCCGCCTCACCCGTAACAAGGCTTATTTTTCGCATTTCGTTTCTGTCAAAATCGTAATCGTCGATGAATTTCAGTTCTTCGTCAAGCTCTGTCAAAAACAGTGTGACCAAGCCGACTCCGTTGGCAAGCTGCTCGTATGCGCCGTAATAATCATTATCAGGCAGCGGACGTCCCGCCTTGATATAAAACTCATCGGAAGCATAAAAAATACGTGCGCCGTATTTTTCAAGGCACATTCCGCCGTAGGCATCGACAAGATCGACCACGTCGGCGCATTCCGCCGGTGTAAACGGTTCAAGCGGGTAAAGTCCTGCTCTGTGCCCCGTAAGTCCGGCAGGGACGATTGAGACGCTTGTGACGCTCGGAAAATAATATGAAAGATCTGTCATTGTCTTTTTCAGCGCGTCGCCGTCGTTCAAGCCCTTGCAAAGAACGATCTGACAATGAAGCTCACATCCGCCCTCTGCAAGCCGCTTGATAAATCTAAGCGATTCTCCGGCGCGTTTGTTTCGCATCATTTTCACGCGAAGCATAGGATCCGTCGTATGTACGCTTATATTTATCGGAGATATATGCATCTCGATAATTCGTTCGATATCGGCGTCTGTCAGGTTTGTGAGCGTGATATAATTTCCGTGAATGAACGAAAGCCTTGAATCGTCGTCCTTGAAGTATATAGTCGGACGCATCCCTTTCGGGTTCTGATCTATAAAGCAGAAAACGCATCCGTTTTCGCATCTGTGCTTTTCGTCCATCAAGGCTGTTTCGAAATTAAGTCCTATATCATCGTAAACGTCCTTTTTGATCTTAAACGTTTTCTCCTTGCCGTCGCGAAGCACCGTAACCTTTATAACTTTTTCCGCAAGATAAAAGCCGTAATCAAGGACGTCGTTTATTTCATGTCCGTTTATACTTACAAGCACGTCTTCGGGTAAAATACCCGCGCGTTGAGCCCTTGATCGTTTATCTACACTTTTTATAATAACCACAGGATCACCTTAATTCATAATAATTCATTATATTATAACCAATAAAGCACCTGTTTGTCAATAAGGAAGCTCTTTTCCGTCTATATATTCCCTCAGCTCCGTCAAAATACTTTTTTCTATTCTCGAAACGTACGAGCGTGATATTCCGAGGCATTCCGCGACCTCTCTTTGCGTCAACGGAGCGCTTCCGTCAAGTCCGTACCTCAAAACGATGATCCGACGTTCGCGCTCTCCGAGACGATTTTTTATGTATTCAAACGCGCGCTCGCACTTTATTTTTTTGTCTATTTCATCAGCTATATTATCGTCGCTCGATATGATGTCGCCGTACGTCAGCGGGTTGCCGTCTCTATCCGTATCTATCGTTTCATTGATAGACACCTCCGCGCCGAGTTTTTTTTGCGAGCGAAAATACATCAGGATCTCGTTTTGAATGCATTTTGCCGAATACGTTGCAAAGCGGGCGCCGTTTTTCGGATCGAAGGAATCTATCGCTTTGACAAGTCCGATCGAGCCGATCGAAAAAAGATCCTCCGTACACGGCGACGACGCATAATATTTACGCACGATATGCGAAACGAGGCGCAAATTATGCTCAATAAGCTTGTTTCTAGCGCTTTGATCCCCGTTTTTCATTTTTACGAACAGCTCATGCTCCTTCTTCGGCTCAAGCGGCGGAGGAAAAGACTGCGACGGAGAAAGCGACAAAAAAACGGAAAACATTCGAGTAAGCATGAAAAAAATTGATTCAAGCATAAAAATCTCCCGATAACGATATTTTTTTCATTATATGCACGGAAGAATGATGCAATTACACGACGAAAAAATTTCCAAAGCCCAAAGACTAATAATTTACGCATCCGCGGGAGATATTATATACGGACATGAAATGTTCCAAGTAAGAAAGAAAATCGGAGTTACTTCGTTATGATAATGGATAAAATCTCGCTTTTGCTCGTCATCATAGGCGCGCTCAATTGGGGTGGAATCGGTCTTTTCGGATTTGACACCGTTGCGTGGATCTTCGGCGGCTCCGGCACGATGCTTGCAAGACTTATTTACACAGTCGTTGCTCTCGCCGGTATTTGGTGTATTTCCATTTTGTTCAGACCGACCGAATATTTTTACGCAGACGCAGACAATGAAGACAGCTGATCAAAATTAAGCTGAAAATAAGTTGCAAAAAAACAAAAGGTATGCTATTATTTTATTAAAGTAGCATATCTTTTTGTTTACGGAGGTTTTTATGACCGTATCAATTATTCTGTACGTCCTGTTTTCGGCACTTATAATCGGTCTTGCCGTGCTCGGATTTACAAAAGGAACAGTACACGGGGCTGTATGTGTGCTTCGCACGCTTGCTTCCGCTTTGCTTGCCTTTTTGTTTGTACGTCTTATCGCACTGATAATCCCCGCAGACAAAATTCTCGCAATCGTATCGGGGGCTATGTCAAACGGCTCCGGAGCGATCACTGCCGCGGCGGTAAGTTTAATCGGTGCCGCGATATTTTCCGTGATCCTTCCGTTTATTTTCGGTATTCTTTTTTTGCTCTTTTTCGTTGTGCTCATTGCTCCCTCCCGCGCGCTGACAAGGCTGATCAATAAAAAAATCGAAGCCGCAAAAGCCGCAAATCGGGAAAAGAATCTGTCCGAAGATACTCGAAGCCTATCCGCCTTCCCTGCCGACAAGGTCGGAGGCACAGCCTTTCGCGTGATCTACGCTTTGCTTATAGCTGTTTTCGTTTTGATGCCCTTTTCGGGTATCTTTTATACACTGTCCGACGGGATTGATTCTGTTCTCGAAGCTGCCGAAAAATATGAGCTTGAGATTTCGGATTCCGTTGACATATCCGAAATTCGCGACGAGATATCCGATAAAACGTCCGATGTCGGCAATAACCTTTTCATGAGGCTCTCATATTCGGCGCCGATGAAGTCGTTTTATTCCGTCGTCGGCGCATCGAAGGGCTCCGACTTCAAAAACGGAAACGAGCTTGATCAAACGCTGAAGCTTTGCTCAAAGCTTGTCTGCCTTACGGCAGATCTTGCCGATTACGGAAGCGCACAGATCGACGCCGTCAACAGCATAGGCGCTTACGTCTCGCAGTCTTATTTTCACAGCATAGTCGCCGCAAATTTGGTGTCCGAGGTCAGCTCGGAGCTCATAGAATCCTCTTCGTCGGAGCTTAACGATTCTCCGTTTTCCGCAGTTCTCATGCCGCTGATTTACGGGCTGAAAAATTCAACTCCCGAAAACATCGGGCCGAACCTTACGACATTCTCCGCAATTGCCGCCGAGATAATCGACAGCGGCGTCCTTGCCGACATGGACAATGCCGAAAATATGCTCGCAAACGAAGATTTTCTTGTGATCGTAATAACAAGCGTGCTTGAAAACGAGCATCTTCGTGACACGACAGCGGAGATGATAAACTCCTCGCTCTGTGACATCATTTTGAAAATCAACGAAAATGCAGCTATCAGCGACATGAAGGTGCTTGTCACATCCGAAAATTTCGAAAACATAGACGTTAAAGCCGAAGCAAAGGTCATCGCGCACGTAATCTCAACGTCATATAAGGCTTCATCTGTCTTTATGGATGAATTCCTTATGTCGAATCCCGATGTATACGATTCGATGAAGTGTCTCGGTGCGGCGCTTGACGACGCACGTGAAAGTAAGATCTTGTCCGAAATTATGGACTCCTTTGTGCTTTCGGTTGTCGGCTCAAGCAAGCTGACGAATTCTCCCGACAAATTGACCGCCATCGTAAAGGCTCACCTCGGAGACGAGGAACTTTCATACGAAAATCTCTTTTCATCAACGGCTTCACTGATGAAGATCTTCGAATCAAGCAAAAACAGTGAAAAGGACGACGCTGTTGTTTCAATTTCGGAGGCTCTTGAACAGCTCACTTCAACTCTCGATCCCGTTACCTCGCAAATAATCAAGAAATTTGTTTCAGCCGCGCCCGAACTTTTTTATAATTCAACAGCCGACGGTGATACGACAGACACCGAGACGGAGGAATCAGGTGCGCAGAAGCTCGTCAATCTGTTCATCTCAAAATTGGCATCCGGCGAAATGACGGACGACGACTACGATCGCGAAGCAAAGGCTCTTGACTATGCCGTAAGGCTTGTAACAATGAAGGATTCCGACGGAATTTCGTCTGTCAAGGACGTATACGGTACATCGGACGGAATGAACGAGATGATCACTTTGTTTATCGACTCCAAAATCACGGCTGACGCCATAACAGAGCTTGCTTATGACGAGCACGGCAATCTTAATCAGGATGCGCTTAACATCGCGGTTGATTTTGATTTGGAAGACGAAAGAGTTTTCATTGCCGAAAGCGAGAGCATATATCGCGAAAAAGCCGCGCAGGACGGCACAGACATTTCAGCGATCCGCAGCAATCTGATTGCGGTTGCTTCGATCTTCGGCATGGACATAACAGAAAAAATCGACTCATGGAACAACTGAAATACATAAAAAAACGTGCCTTTCGGCACGTTTTTTTATTATGCGAAGAATCATTTCATGTTTTTATGCAAATAATAAGCTTGAAATTAAAACATTCGGGAGGTCGGATATGTCAAACGTAACAATGAAGATAATAAAGGGGCTTGCGCTGGGACTCGTCGTCGGAAGTGCGCTCGGCGCCGCCGCTTGTGCGATGAAGCCCAAAAAAAGCAAATTCAAAAAATGTGCGGGACAGGCGCTTGAGGCTGTCGGTTCGATGATGCAAAACGTCTCGGAATATATTTTTTGAATCAAAATGCAGGTAAGGCGATCGTGCTTTACCTGCATTTTTTCGCAAATATTATTTCGACAGCGAGATGCGACAATCTTTACGTTTTTTTCGAGATAAAATATTTTCGTAAATCAAAATATTTCAAAAGAAAGGAATTTTCATGAGAAACAGCAAGGCTGAAGTAATAACCGTGATCGACGGTCACACAATGATGATCTCCGTCTCGGGAGATATAGATCATCACAGCGCGAAGCGCATACGCGGGGAGATCGACTCTTCCCTTTTCATCCACCGCCCAAAGCGTGCCGTTATGAATATGTCCGAGGTTGAATTCATGGACAGTGCCGGACTCGGACTTATCCTCGGCAGGCTGGCTGCGGCCGAAAAGCTCGGCTGTAAGCTCACCGTACTCGATCCATCCGACAGAGTTATGAAAATACTCGATCTTGCGGGAGCGGGCAGACTTATTGAGATCAAAAGAAACAAAAATACTCAACAGAAAAAGGAAAGGAAATTACAATGAATACCATTGACACAGTAAAAGAAAGAAAAAGATCCGGACGTCCGCCGGACAATTTGAAAAACGAGCTTCGCTTTGAAATTCCCGCGCTTTCCGTCAACGAAGGACTTGCGCGCAGTGTAAGCTCAGTTTTTATTTCTCAGCTTGATCCGACAGTCGAGGAGCTCGCCGATCTGAAATGCGCCATATCGGAGGCAGTCACCAATTCGATCGTTCACGGATACAGAGATATTTCGGGTCAAATTTACATAACGATAAAAATACTCGATGAACGCACTGTCAGAATAGAAATACGCGACAAGGGGCACGGCATTGAAAACGTAAAGGAGGCGATGCAGCCGCTTTTCACAACGGATCGCGAGGGGGAGCGCAGCGGCATGGGCTTCACTGTCATGGAAAGCTTCACTGACAAGCTTACCGTTGTAAGCCGTCCCGGAGCCGGAACAAAGGTGACGATGATCAAAACTCTTTCCGGCAAGCGGGCGTCCAAGCAATGAGCGAATCGGAAAGCGCCTACCGCGACACCAACATCAAGCTCATCGAGGCTTTGCAAAACGGCGACGATTCCTGCGAGGAAGCGTTGGTCAGAAACAACGCCGCGCTTGTTCGAAGCATAGCGGGACGTTTTCTCGGCAGAGGCGTCGAATTTGACGATCTGTATCAAATCGGCATGATGGGACTTTTGCGCGCTGTACGCACATTCGATCTTGACAGAGGATGCGCTTTTTCAACGTATGCGGTTCCCCTTATAATCGGTGAGATCAAACGATTTCTGCGTGACGACGGCATAATAAAGGTAAGCCGCGACAGCAAACGTCTCGGCTCGCGGCTTCTTTTCGAAAAGGAGCGTTTTCGCGAGCAAAACGGGCGCGACGCTCATCTTTCGGAGCTTGCGGATATATGTGGAGTTACGCTTGAGGCGGCGTCCGAAGCGCTTGAAGCCATATATCCCGTAAGATCCATATACGAGCCGATGTACGACGACGGAGATTCCTCTCTTTCGGACACGATCGCGATATCGGACGACGAATCAATCGGCTACGAATACATTGCGCTGCGCGAAGCTACGGACAAGATGCCGGAGCTTTGGCAAAAAATCGTTTCTCTGCGATTTTATCACGATATGTCACAAGAATCAACGGCACGTGTGCTTGGGCTTTCGCAGGTGAAAATTTCGCGCGAGGAAAAGAAGATCTTCGCTCATCTGCGGGAAAAACTGAGCTAAACACAAAAACGGGCGGCGAAAGGCTCTTTCGGAGCTTTTCCCGTCCGTTTCGGCGTTTATTCACTCTTTTTCTTTTCGGGATCGGTCATTTCCGCAAAGGCTCCCGACGACGAAAAATCAAAATCATTGTTTTCCGTAAAGCCATCCGCCTTCATCATCTGTTCAAGCACGTTTATGTCCGTCGTAACGTCCATTGTCTGCGACTTGAACAGCTTATCAAGCTGTGTTTGATAGCCGACGATCAGCATATCGAGCGTTTCTTCGATGTTACGCATACCTGCATCAATATTTTCGCCTCGGATTCCCTGCTCCTCAAAATAAGCATACGAATCAAGCAGTTTAAGCGTCGTCGGCAAATAATACGAAAGAAAGCTTTCGAGCTGCGGCTTGAGCGACGGCTTTTCCTCGACGAGTTTGAATATTTTACGTGTCAGCTCCTCGATCGTATCAATCTTTTCGGACACTGTCGGGTCGTCAATATCGTCGTTAAGCTCGCGGATGCGGAGAAGCGTTTTTTCGTAATCCTCGGAGTCGATCTTTCCGTCGTCGCGGCGGCGCGCTTCCCTGCTTTCGATGCCGTTTTCGCGCTCGTACTCCGCTTTCGCCTCATCTATCGCGGAAGGCGCGAGAATAACATATCTGATCTTTTTGTCGATGATTGCTTCCTCGCCCAAAAGTCCCTTTGACTGCATATAATGCAAGTCTTTCATTACTCTTGACACAGAGAGATCAACGACCTCGGCAAGCTTTTCAACAGAGTAAAAGCGCTGACATCTGAGAAGCGAAAGATAGGTCATGATACGGTAATCACGAGATTTATAATATTCCTTCAAAACATAAAGCACAGCCGTAACCGCAGTGACCGCCAATCTCGTTACAACATCGGACAATGTTGGAATCGGTTCTTGAGCAACAACATTCGAAATGGTGTAGACTAACAAAAGCACCGAGATCGCACAACCGATCCACATAAAGACGTTTGCCACCTTTTGCTCGGTGGAACGGCTGAATTTTTGCTTAACGTAATTTTTCTTTCTTGACGATGTCTTTTTATTCGACTTGCCGCATTCTTCGGTTTTTTCCGCGTCCTTTTTCACGTAGCTGTAATGATAAGTTGTATCGGGCTCGACAGTTCCCTGAGAATTTGCATAAAAATATGTGCTTTTTATCTTTTCCTCGACATCCTTATCCACATATCCGGAATGATAAACGGTATGCGTTTTTTCCTTTTTGGTTTCAGCCTCTTTTTTTCTTTCCTCGGCCTCGGCTTCCGCTATCGTTTTTGCGATTATAAGTATAATTCCGACAGGCCATAATCTGAGAATAAAGCTTGCTATAATTGCCCAAATCGGGATATCAACCTTTGTATTGTTTTTTTTGCTCATGTTAATATTTGAAGCTTTTTGAGCTCAGAAAAGCTTCCCCATCTCCTATTCTTCGAAATTATTACGTATAATCTGACACATCAGCCGTACAGCCTCGTCGCATTTTTCCTCGGACGGTTCCTTTTCAATATAGTCAACCGCTTCGATCGCGTCCGTGATCTGATTGAGGCTGTTACTTGCGGAGCGTGCGGCAACTCTCAGCTTTGTTTCACGCGGGGTTTCCGAGCGTTTGATACCGTATCCGAGCGATCGGAACACAGACAGCATCGTAACATAGGCATAACGTATCTGATCTGACGCAGTCGGCAGGCTGTTCAAATACGAAACGAACTCCCTGTACGAGCGTTTTTTCTCCGCTTTTTTGTTATACGGACTGACAACGGCATCCTGAAGCTTTATTGTTTCGTCTGTATAGTTTGCGAATCGGTGCGAGTACGAGGTCAACGAGCTGTAATCGCGCATATTCATAAAGAACATAAAAAACTCTCTGAACCACTCCTTGAGCTTTGCAAGCAGCTTTTTTACAAGCGAGTGACCTCTGAAAGCAAAGAACACGATTGCGGCAATGAAAATCAAGACGCAAGCAATCAACAGCAGCTTATCCCCGACAGGCTGATTTGAAATCATTACGTCGGAAAAATCTGCCTCGGCGTCGCTGACATCATAATAAGTATCGTCATCGGAAGAACCGCCGGCACCGACTATCTTCACGGCAATGTAAATAAGTGCAAATTTCAAAAGGAAGCCTACACCGGTCAAAACCGAGGCGATCAAAAGCATGATCACGAGAGTGATGAGCGCCATGAACACCATGAGCTTACCGTTATAGTATTTGCCCTCCATTGATATAGCTGTCAGAACACCTGTAAATCTTCGGCTTATATACGTTTGATTCAGGACGACGGCGGCACAGACAAAGAACAAAACGAGCGAAAAGGAGAGCATATCCGTCGGTACGGACATCATGATCGACATAGCGAAAACAATGCCGGACACAGCAAAGCAGGTCAGCATCGAGCGAAGCGAGATTATCCTTTGCGGAGGATAAAACCACAAAGCAATACCTATAAAATTAAGCGCAAACACAAGCAGCATCGCCATATATGGATAAAGCGAATTCGAATCATACGTATATATATATCCGTTGGTATAGGCATTATACATCAGTCTGTCCGCGATCACGCGCACGATAAGCGCAAGCACGGCGGACAAAATGATCGGCACTGCGGCTTTGATCGGCTTAAACGGATTGACAGTCGCTTCGTAGCCGCTGTCATCGTCGTAGCCGTCTCTCGAATTATTTCTCGAAGCTGTAACTGCGCCGTAAAACGACTGCATTCCATAGCCAACAGCAACGGGAACGGCTGTTACGAGGAAGAAAATAAGCTGCGGCGTTTGCGGTGCGAGACGATAGAAGAAAAAATAAACGATCGGAGCAATTACGGCAACAGCCGCCGCGACCGACAGCAGCTTATAAATTTTCGCAAACATACGCTCTGTCATTTTGATCGTCCTTTCCTTTCATTATTAATCGAAAAATGTTTTGAAATAGACCTCCACATCGGAAGGAATGATATCTGCATTTCTGTTTGTTGTTGTTATGTAGAAGATAACGTGAACTCCGTTTCTCCGCATTTCGTTATGAAAAATTATCATTCTTTGGCTTATGTACGCGGAAACAACAATCAAGTTACCCGATTCCGAGAAAACCTCATGATGCTCAAGAATATAGTCGAGCATTTTTTCAATGGGGCAAGACATTTCCGTCCTTATCGACGAAAGCATTCGCAGGGCGGAGATCATGTCGCGTTTGCCCTCAAATGCGGGGGTAAACATGATCTTTTTGCCGATTCCGTCGAAATCGGCGGCATATTCGTCGGACACGGCATCCGGCGGCGTATTCGATATTATTCTGACGGGAACGTTTTCCGATGATATTCTGTCAAGTATCGACGCTGTGACCGTTATGCACTGTTCGATGCTTTCCGGACTTGACGGATACGCGGACTGCTCGATATCACGCGAATTCATATTCAACATTATATTGAATCTGTGGCGCTGAGTAAATTCCTCGTTATTTACCATGAGCTTTCCGTGAGCCGCCGTCTGCTTCCAATTGATCTTATTCATAGGGTCAAGCGGAGTGTACTCACGCGCACCCGCTATATACAGCGGATCGCTCAAAAGGCTGTGATTTTTTATCACGTCGCCGCTATGATAAAAAGACGATGTAAAATGCTCCTCCAAATTAACGGTACGCGGCAAAACAACGACTGTATTTGATTTATTCGGCTCGCATTTGAGCGCCTTTGACGTTGTGTTCATTCCGAACATATCGCCCGACACGATCATCGCATCGCCGATCGAATAAACTCCGCGCGTCTTGCAGTTTACGCGCCAACGTCTGCGTATTTTTTCTTTGCTTTTGAGCACAAATACGCTTGCTATTCTGTCGCGGAAGATGTCGATCGGCTTGCCGGTCTTTTTATCATATTCCACGATATGAAAATTAAGCCCCTTCGGAAGCGAGGTGTCAACCTTTGTATACGGAACGGGAATATATTTATCGTTTGAGATCTCCTCATAAACAAATATATCCTCTCCCTCAAAGACCTCCTCTGAGCTGACCGTTATTTTATAATCAATTTCGTCAAACGTATGCTTTTCGTACATTTTCCGCTGCCACACATACACTATGACGACAGCGGCAAGCAAGGCCAGATACAGCATTGCATGATCTCCTTACATAAGAGTTTTGTCGTTTCGGTGAGCGTTTTACTCTACCGGCACCTCGACTGTATCCATGATAAACTGAATTATGTTGGCATTTGAATTGGAGATTCGTATCGTTCCCTGCGAGCGCGAGATGATACGATGCGAAAGCACCGGAACGGCTACCGCCTTTACATCATCGGGGAGTACGTAATCACGTCCGTTCATTGCCGCCCAAGCCTGAGATGCGCGCATGAGCGCAAGCGTTCCTCGCGGACTTACGCCGAGGCGCACTCTTTCCGACAAACGTGTTTCGTTGACAATATTAACGATATATTTTTTCACAAGCGCCGACACGTTTATATGCTTAACCGCTTCCTGAGCGGCTGTAATATCCTGCTTTGTGCATACGGCTCCGAGCGATTCAAGCGGGGAGACGATTATATGCTCGTCAAGCAAAGCGCGTTCCGCTTCGGGAGCGGGATATCCGAACGAGAGCTTCATCAAAAATCTGTCCGTTTGCGCTTCGGGCAACGGGAAGGTTCCCTGCGACTCGATCGGGTTTTGCGTTGCGATTACGAAAAACGGAGACGCAAGCTTATATGTTTCGCCGTCGATAGTTGTCTGTCTTTCGCCCATACATTCGAGAAGCGCGGACTGTGTACGCGGAGTTGTACGGTTTATCTCGTCCGCAATAATAATATTTGTGAAAACGGGACCGCGTCTGAATATAAACTCGTTATCCTTTTGGCTGTAAAAATTGATACCCGTTATATCCGAAGGAAGCAAGTCCGGTGTGAACTGGATTCGTTTGCAATCTGCGGAAACAGATCTTGCAAGCGCCTTGGCAAGCGTTGTTTTTCCCGTTCCGGGAATATCATCCAAAAGAACGTGTCCTTCCGACAAAAGCGCGCAGATTATGTACTTGATCTCATTTGATTTTCCGTATATAACCGACGATACATTTGCAAGAATTTTTTCCGATATTTCAAAAATTCCTTTGTGATCCATATTTATATTCCTTCCATTTTCAATCAAGCTGAATGATAAACTTTTCTTTGATTATAGCACAGTTTACAGCGCTATGCAAGAATTATATATCCGAATTGAGAAAATGCGCGCGCTCCCAAGATCGTCGAGTTGATGAAGAACGCGAGCAAAAGTTAACACGTTTTGCACGCACTTTTTCCGAAATGTTAATCAAATATGAATTTTTGTGAGATAATTATCAGTTAATTAACTTGACGGATCAATGCAGACTAAGTATAATTATAATCGAGTTATTAAGGCTTTATATATAATGTCTTAATATGCGCATTACCCAAGGAGGTGAAACACCTGTGACCGAACTTTTTGATATTCATGAATCCGTCAAGGCGGCACTGCTTGAAAAAGGCATCCCCTACGACAGCGTTAAGATCGCCGCAAAAACGGATCTGAACCTCGATTGCGTCCCAACGGACAATTATCTGTTCATAACGGATACCGACGTTATTCTCTTGAGCGGATCCATGACGGGACTGCCCGAAAAAAAGTCAAAATTCAAGAGATCTCCCCAAGCCCGAACCTTTGAGCTTCTTTCTTACGATTACTTTGAGCTTTCCGACTTTGAAAGCTTTGACGTTGAAGAAATGCTTTCATCCGCGCGCATCGTGGGAGTTGTCAAGCCGACGAAGGATTCTCTGTCATACACACGCCTTATCGCCAACCTTTCGAACACCTTCAAATCGGAAGCCTACAAATTTGTACGTCTTGTCAATGACATGATCAAAAAGGATTCCCCGGACGGCGAGCAAAGCAAGGAAAATGACCCGCACGCCGGTTCTCATCTTTACGAGGATGATGACAAAAAAGAGGAGCTTTTCTGTCCCAAATGCGGAAAAAGATATGCAGATCCGGAAAGAAAAATATGTCCGAAATGTATGGACAAGGTACATATTCTGAAGCGCTTTTCCGGATTCTTTTTAAGATACAAGGGCAAGCTTGCGCTCATCCTGCTCACGCTTGTGCTCACAAGTGCGCTCGGAATTCTGTCTCCTTACATTTCGAGCGGATTTTACTACGACGAGGTCCTCTCGAAGGACGGTAAGTTTGTAGGTCAGATCCTGCTTGTCATCGGCATAATTCTCGCAACAAGAATCATCTCGATGATCGTAACTATGATAAACAGCCTTATCACGTCTGTCATCGCCGCACGCGTTACATACGATTTGAAAAAGGAGATCTTCAAGTCCATCGAGCGACTTTCGATCAGCTATTTTACAAACCGTCAAACAGGCGGACTTATGACTCAGGTCAACCGCGACGCAAACAACATCTACTTCTTCTTCTGCGACACTGTTCCGTATTTTCTTGTTAACGTCTGCCAGATTATCGGAATTATCATCATCATGTTTATGATGAGCTGGAAGCTGTCCTTGCTCTCTCTTGCAACAGTTCCGATCGTTGCTTTCCTTATCAAAAAGCTGTTCGACAAGATGGACAAATTCCATGCAAAGCGCTTTTCCGCGTCCCGTTCGCTCAACTCGCTTCTCAGCGACGTGCTCACAGGCATCAGAGTCGTTAAGGCATTCTCGAAGGAGAACGAAGAAGCGCAGCGCTTCGCAAAGCGCAGTCAGACTGTTGCAGACGCCGACAAAAAAGCATCCGTTTATAATTCAACTGCATTCCCAATCGTCAATTTCCTGCTTTACATCGGAAATATACTCATTCTCGGCTTCGGCGGTTGGATGGTCATCAAGGGAGAGATCAAATACGGTGAGCTTTTAACCTTCACCGCCTACATGAACATGGTATTCTCTCCGCTTATGTTCTTTATTGACGTCGTTTACACAATGACGGACAGCCTTAACTCCATGAACCGTCTTTCCGAAATCATGGATGCCATTCCGGACGTCACCGAAAGTGAGCACCCAATCTCTCTCGGAGAAGTCAAG
Organism: uncultured Lachnospiraceae bacterium; assembly: GCA_964580615.1. GTDB lineage: Bacteria > Bacillota > Clostridia > Oscillospirales > CAG-272 > DTU064. The sequence goes on from CAZOMK010000017.1 coordinate 14,873, forward strand.
GGTCGTGTTACATTTGACAACGTTGAATTTTCGTATGAAAAGAACCGCAAGATCATTGACGGCGTAAGCTTTGACATTGAGCCCGGTAAGATCATCGGTATCGTCGGTCACACCGGCGCCGGAAAATCAACCCTCGCCAACCTTCTCATCAGACTTTACGACACTGTCTCCGGTGAGATAAGGATCGACGGCGTTAACGTACGCGATATCCCCTTCGACGAGCTCAGAAGAAACATCGCCATCGTTTCGCAGGAAACATACCTGTTTATGGGAACGATCAAGGACAACATCAAGTACGCCTGCCCCGACGCATCGGACGAGGATGTTATAACAGCTTCAAAGATCGCGGGAGCGCACGACTTTATCGTCAAGCTTCCCGACGGCTACAATACGATGATAGGCTTCGGCTACAAGGATCTTTCCGGAGGCGAGCGCCAGAGAGTTTCCATCGCAAGAGCTATACTGCTCAATCCCAAGATACTCATCATGGACGAAGCGACAGCGGCGATGGACACGCAAACCGAGCGTCAAATTCAGACAGCGCTTGAGCAGCTTATCAAGGGACGCACAACGATCATGATCGCTCACCGTCTCTCAACGCTGCGCGACGCCGATCATCTGATCGTCATCGAAAACGGAAAAATGCCCGAATTCGGCACTCACGCCGAGCTTATTCGCAAAAAAGGAATCTATTACGGTCTTTACAAAATGCAGATGGAAGCGCTTCGCAACATCGGCATAGAAGGCTGACAACAGGAGGTCTGACTATGAATGAACTCAAAACAACAGCTCTTTCCGAGGTTGTTTCCATAACATATTTAACATCGGATAATTCCGTTTTCAAGCGCGAGGGAGACTTTCTCTCTCTCAAGGTTGATCTTCCCGTCGGAACGGGACCCGACGGAGAGCCTACGGGCGGCGAAAAATACTACGACAGAATTTATCTTCACCGTTCGTTCCCCTATGAGCATCATTACCGCTATATTTCCGTGCTTGATCACGACAATGTCGAGATCGGTCTCATCTCCGATGTTGACTGCTTTGACGAAGAAACCGCAAAGCTTATTCGTGCCGAGCTTGACCGTAAGTATTACGCTCCCGTAATAACAAAGATTCTCTCCGTCAAGGAGCGCTACGGCTACTCGTATTGGGAAGCTATGTCCGGCGACAGACACATCTCCTTTACGATAAGAGATACCTTCCGTTCAATTCTTAAGGTCACTCCCGAACATATTTTTATAACGGACAACGACTCTAACAGATACGAAATTCCCAACGTTGAGGCTCTTGACCGCAAGAGCTATAAAAAGATCGAGCTTTATCTCTGATCGCGACTCCGTAAAGAAAGGAGCGAAATTAACATGAGTGAAAGAACCGAATTGACCTCACATCTGTGCCGAATAAATCCCGAAATTTCGCCCGCAGACGTCATCGTTGCATTCAGCTACGATCTGTCGCATGACGAATCCGAGATCCCCACCGACGGTTTTGTGGCGGTAACGGATAAAAAGGTCTATGTTTACGAGCATGATGTGCTCATTTCAGATTACGATGCCGAAAAAATAACGGAATACAAATACGTTGCCGGCGTTGGATGTGTATTCGCGGAATGTGTATATGACGGCGTTCATACACTTCTCTGCCGAGCTACAATGGCGCATAAAGACGCATATTCATCTATACTTTGGCAGCTTGACAGAAGAATCGATCACGGCAAATACAACTACGCATACGAGCAGGACATAGACACCGTATGTCCCGAATGTCAAAGAAAATATCCTCCGGGATCGCACATCTGCCCGCACTGCACAGCCAAAGCAGGCTATTTGAAGCGTGTATGGGAAATTGCGAAGCCGTACAGCGGATACATTTTCTTCTCCATCTTCCTTTATTTCGTCACCGCGGCGATACAGCTTCTTCCCCCTGAGCTCAACCGTATCCTCGTTGACAAATACGTTCAAGCGGACAACGCACTTGAGCTTTCGAAAACGATAGTCTTTTTAACAGGCTTTATCACTGTTGTTTTGTCGATTTTGGGCGTAAATATTCTTCAGCGATTGCTCGGCGTCATCCGTAGTCTCGCGATGATAAACGCCGGAACCAAGATCATCGTAAAGCTGCGTGACATGGTATTCTCAAAAATACAGCAGCTTTCCGTTTCGCGCATTTCAAAAAGAACTGCCGGTGAGCTGATGAACCGTGTAACGGACGACACAAACCAGCTCCAAGGCTTCATCACGAACGAAATCGGCGGCTTTATTGAACAGATCATCGTTTTCATCGTTGTCGGCATCATACTTTTCGTATACGATTGGCGACTTGCCCTTTTGATACTGCTTCCTGCTCCGTTTGTTCTCGTTGCAAACCGTTTGTTCAGGAAACGAATGCACCGTATGTTCCACAGACAGTGGCAGATGAACTCCCGCGCAAACACTATCCTTCACGATATTTTCAGCGGAATTCGTGTTGTCAAGGCGTTCGGTATGGAGCACCGCGAAATGGAGCGTTATGACAAGGCAACGCATGACGAATGCGACGCACAGATTATATCCGAATCGTTTTTTGCAAAATTCTCGCCGCTTATGAGCTTTCTCATGGGTATCGGTGAATTCTTCCTGCTCTACTATGTCGGCACGAAGATCCTCGACGGCACGATGACACTCGGTGAGATGCAAAAATTCACCTCATACGTCAGCATCATTTACGGCCCGCTTCGTTGGCTGTCAATGTTTCCTCGCCGTTGGGAGCGCACAATGACAAGTATTGTCAAGATCTTCGACATTATTGACGAGGATGTTGACGTCAATGACGCAAACGACGCAAAAGAGATCGACATTCAGGGCTACATCGAATTCAAGGACGTTTCCTTCGGCTACGATGCGGGCGCAAACGTGCTTCACGACATCTCGCTCAAGGTTGAGCCGGGAGATTTCATCGGTATTGTCGGACGTTCCGGCGTCGGCAAGTCAACGCTCATCAACCTTGTTATGCGACTTTACGACGTTGACGACGGAACGATCACTATCGACGGCATTGACATTCGTGACATCTCGCAGTCGTCCTTGCGTTCTCAGATCGGTGTTGTGCTTCAGGAAACCTTCCTTTTCTCAGGCACAATTTACGACAACATTGCATACGCAAAGCCGTCGGCAACTCGTGACGAGGTTCTTACGGCGGCAAAGCTTGCCGGTGCACACGGATTTATCATGAAGATGCCAGATGCGTACAACACAAAGGTCGGCGAAAAGGGTCACACGCTTTCGGGCGGTGAACGTCAAAGAATCGCTATCGCACGTGCGCTTCTCCATGATCCGCGCATCCTCATTCTCGACGAAGCGACCGCTTCCCTCGACACCGAAACAGAAAAGCAGATCCAGGACGCGCTCCAAATTCTGTCTGCAAACAGAACGACGCTTGCAATCGCGCACCGTCTTTCCACGCTGCGTAACGCAACAAAGCTTATCGTGCTTGACAAAGGAACGGTTGCCGAGATCGGCACACACGACGAGCTCATGCGTAAAGGCGGAATTTATTACGGCCTTGTCATGGCACAGCGTCAAATGTCAAGAATGGCACCGAAAAACGCGTAATTTCAGACAAATTGAAATTCTATCGCAAATAAAAAAGCACCCCTTTGGGAGGCTCACTTAGGGATTTGACGAAATAACAGTTTTTAAGTGAAGCCTTCAAATGGAACTCAAAATCAAATGACCACACTAGAGTATTGATTTACTCCGGTGTGGTCATTTTTGTTATCTCA
>CAZOMK010000018.1:0-18308 GCA_964580615.1 uncultured Lachnospiraceae bacterium
CGTTAACAGTTCTTGGTCAAATATATGAGCTTCATTCTTCAAATATTCGGCAAACAAAAAAATCACGCCGAAGCGTGATTTTTTGATTATTAAAGCTTGGAAACGATGCTTTCTGTATCCTTGGCGATCATAAGCTCCTCGTTTGTGGGGATAACGTATACCTTAACCTTGGAATCGGGAGCGGAAAGATCAACATTGTCGCTCTGACGGAGGATCTTTGCATTCAGTTCATTGTCGATCTTGATGCCGAAGAAGTCCATATTCGCGCAAACACGCTCACGAAGCTCAGGATTGTTTTCGCCCATGCCTGCCGTAAATACAACAGCGTCAAGTCCGTTCATTGCGGCTGTGTACGCGCCGATGTACTTCTTTGTCTGATATGCGATAACATTAGCAGCAATGTTTGCACGGTGAGTGTTTTCCTCGGAAACGGGATTGCCCTGAAGATCGGTGCCCTTGATGGCAGCTTCGATATCACGGCTGTCGGACGAGAAGCCGGAAATTCCGAGGAAGCCACACTTCTTGTTCATGTAGTTGTTCATTTCGTCGGGTGTGAAGCCCTCTTTCTGCATAATGTAGGTTACAGTGGACGGGTCAACGGATCCGCAACGTGTACCCATTATGATACCATCAAGAGGAGTGAAGCCCATGCTCGTATCGACGCACTTGCCGCAGTCAACAGCGGAGATAGAGCCGCCGTTACCGATGTGGCAGGTGATGATCTTAAGCTCTTCGATGGGCTTGCCGAGTATCTTTGCCATTTCAGCGGCAACAAAACGGTGCGATGTACCGTGCGCACCGTAACGGCGTACATGATACTTTTCGTACATATCGTAAGAATAGCCGAACATATACGCTTCTTCGGGCATTGTCTGATGGAAGGCGGTGTCGAATACGAGAACCTGCGGCTTTTCGGGCATTACAGCCAGACAGCCCTCAATACCCATGATGTGTGCGGGCGTATGAAGGGGTGCGAAGTCATAGCAAAGCTTCAGCTTTTCGAGAACCTCGTCGTTGAGAAGCACGCTTTCGAAGAAGTAAGGTCCGCCGTGCACAACTCTGTGACCGACAGCCTCGATCTCGTCCATGCTCTTGATGCAGCCGATCTTTGCGTCCGTAAGATAGTCGATAACTATCTTCATTGCAACGGCGTGGTCAGTCATCGAATAATTCTTTTCATATTTTTCGCCGTTTACCTTGTGCTCGATCTTACCCTCGGAACCGACGGGATCACCGATACCGATTCTTTCGCAAATACCCTTTGCAAGCACGTCCCCGCTTACCGTATCAAGGAACTGATACTTAAGAGATGAGCTTCCGGCGTTGACTACGAGAACTTTCATTATTAATTTCCTCCGAAATAAGAAGTATAAAAATATTTGACAAATAAAATCATAACGTTTATATTATATAATAAGCGGCTCTCAAGGTCAAGAGTCAATTTTCAATATCGGGTCAAGTATTTATGTCAAAATATATATACATTATAGCCGAATACAATCCTCCTCATACCGGTCACCGGTATATGATAGACGAGCTGCGCCGTCGCTTCGGAGATGATGTGACGGTAATATGCATAATGAGCGGAAATTTCACGGAGCGAGGCTCCGCCGCGATCGCAAATAAATACGTGCGCGCAAAAGCGGCGCTTTTCATCGGCGCCGATCTTGTTTTGGCGCTTCCGTTTCCGTGGTGCGCTTCGTCGGCGGAATATTTTGCACGTGCGGGAGTTTCAATTGCAACGGGACTTGCCTCCGCCTTGCCCGCGGACGAGCACATCCTCGCTTTCGGAAGTGAGTCAGGCGATGCCGACACTATCAAGCTCGTCGGAGCACGGCTCGCATCGGCGGAATTTCGTAAAAAGCTCGCTTCCCTTCCGTCCGCTGACAGAACGGCGCGCGGGATCGAGCGCACGTACGGCGAAATGTACAAAGACGGCACCGCAGATTTGTTAACTTCGCCCAATAACACCCTCGCCGTCGAATATGTGCGCGCAGTGCATGAGCTTGATTCATGCCTAACGCCCGTCACAGTCAAGCGTCTCGGTGCGGCACATGACGCAAAGCAACTCGGTCTGCATCCGTCGGCGTCCTATCTGCGCGACAGGATTTGCGCGGGAGAGGATGTATCCGATCTCATTCCGGACGGTGCCTACCGCGTACTGCGCGACGAATTTGAGGCTCACGGTGCGGCTCGCGACGAAAATTACGGAGACGCGCTGCTCGGAAGCTTGCGCCTCATCTCTCCGTGCGCCGTTGACGGATTGGCGGAATGTGCGGGCGGCGTCGGCAGACGGCTTATTTCCGCTGCAAATTCCGCATCAACCTTCGCCGACGCCCTAATATCGGCGGCGACAAAGCAGTACACCAACGCGCGCTTGCGTCGCGCGTCCGTGTTCGCCACGCTCGGAGTTACTCAGTCGGAGCTTCGCGCACTTCCCGAATACACCTCCGTGCTTGCCGCAAACGAAAGGGGCACCCTTGCCCTGCGAAGCTTTTCAAAGCGCTCAAGCATAGAAATACTGACAAAAAGCGCAGATGCCTCCTCGAAGCTCGGCACCTCAGCCATGCGTCAGTTTGAGCTTGACGCACATTCCGACGCACTGTACGCACTCGCGTTCCGTCCGCATCTGCCAAGTGATGCTTTCCGTCGCATTTCACCTGCGATATTTAAGTAAAACAGTCCTCCGAAAGGAAAATATCAATGATCAAGAACAAAACGAAAAAGTATTCCCCAATCTATCTCCTGCATTATTTTAAGCTCACATGGCGCTCCGTGCTTTTCATCTCCGCGCTTGTAATGTACATTAACGCTCGAATAAACAAGGTCGTTTTCAACTTTGACACGATCGAGGAAAAGCCGCTCCTGCTTTCCGTTATCTGGCTCATCTTTACCGTTGAGATGGCGCTTCGCTTTTTTCCGTCCAAATACGAAAGCATGGGATGTCAGAAGCAGTTCAAGCGCAATTATATCTCAACAAACAAAAATTCGCCTCCTTTGCGCCAACCTACAAGGGTAACGCTTTTTGTCGCGTTCATTTGGCTTGCCTTGAATGCCTGCATCGGCGCCGTCTACTTCCTCGGATGGATAGATCAGGGCATACTTATGCTCATTTCGCTTGCGTTTTCCGTTTGCGACGTCATCTGCATTCTTTTCTTTTGCCCGTTCCAGACGTGGATAATGAAAAACAAATGCTGCACAAGCTGTCGCATATACAATTGGGATTTTGCTATGACGTTCACGCCGCTTTTGTTCATTCCGTCCGTTTATACATACAGTCTTGTCGCGCTGTCGCTTGCACTGCTTGTAAAATGGGAGATAAACGTTCACCGTAAGCCCGAATATTTTTCCGAGCATACAAACGCCTGCCTTTCCTGCGCGCTTTGCAACGAAAAGCTTTGTCATCACAAAAAACAGCTACAATCGTTTTTGATATCAAACAAGGATCGTCTCATCTTGCGAGGCAATGCACTTTTTCACAACGACAAGCACGGATTTCTTCATAAAAACGAAAAATAATTTGACTTTCGTGCGTTTTTATTTTATAATAAAGTGTTTTCATTTTAACTCGGAGGTTTTACGATGAACGATATCAAGCCCATCGTGGCAAAAAACATCGCGTCTCTGCGTCTGTCGAAAAAAATGACTCAAATCGAGCTCGCGGAAAAACTGAACTACTCCGACAAAGAGGTCTCAAAGTGGGAGCGCGGTGAATCATTACCCGATATTTCCGTGCTTGTTATGATCGCAGATCTTTTTGAAGTACCCCTCGATTATCTCGTCCGTGCAGAGCACAAGCGGCCAAATCCGCAAAAAACAGAGCCGTCAAATCAATACAACCGATCAATGATAACTCTCGCATCGGTGCTTCTCGTTTGGTTTATCGCGCTTTTCGCATTTATCATCATGTCACTCGTCTCAAACGAAACGCCGTTTGAATGGCTGGCGTTCGTTTACGCGATTCCCGTCAGCTCAATTGTCTGGCTCGTGTTCAACAGCATTTGGTTCAATCAACGTCGCAACTATTTTATAATTTCAGTCCTCGTATGGTCTCTTATCGCTTCGATACATATATCGCTTTTGACGGCAAGGATCAATATATGGATGCTGTATCTGCTCGGAATTCCCGCACAGCTCATCATCATCGCCTGGTCATTGATGAAAAAGCCGCAGAAAAAATCAACCGAAGCAAACGAACAAAAATAATATCGCACTTACGAAAAGCACCGCGCGCCGCGCGGTGCTTTGTTTTTGTTTTTCCTTATATTGCTTGATTTTTCGGACGTTTTCTACCGTCGGTAGAGTGTAGAATCCGTGTCTCTACCGGTGGAATTCAAAGCGTATACGCGAGAAAGCGCACGGTAGGTTGAGTTTCGGACGCAAAAGTGCATATAATGTTATCACAAGATAACACAAAACGGAGAAAAAAGCATGAACACATCAAGCACATTCGGCAGAGGATTGCAATTCAAAAAAACAAGGAGAACGCCGCTTTCACAGCGTAAGCTTCCCGATTATACAGTCGGCGAGGAGATCGCAAACACAGCCTCCCACATTGCGGGCGCGATTTTCGGCGTTTTGGCGCTTGTGAGCTGCGTTTTAACGGCAAGCGCACACGGCAACGTTTGGGACATCGTCAGCGGAGCCGTATACGGTGCAACTCTCATCCTTCTTTATACAATGTCAAGCGTTTATCACGGACTTCCGAACAGCACCGGCAAAAAAGTGATGCAGATCATAGATCACTGCACGATATTTTTCCTGATAAGCGGGACTTACACCCCCGTTGCCCTATCCGCCATACGCGCATATTCACCCGCATGGGGCTGGTCGATCTTCGGGATCGTATGGGGATGTGCCGTTTTGGGTGCCGTACTCAACGCCATCGACTTAAAAAAATACGCGGCATTCTCCATGGTCTGCTATCTCGGCATGGGATGGTGCATTGTCGCCGCCGCGAAGGTCGCTTTCGCCGCAATGCCGCTCCCCGCGCTCATGTGGATACTTATCGGCGGCATCGCATACACGCTTGGCGCCGTAATGTACGGACTCGGCAGAACGCACAGATATATGCACAGCGTATTTCACGTTTTCGTGCTCATCGGAAGCGTTACGCAATATATAGGCATCGTTCTTTACATCATGTAAATGCAAAAGGATCCGCGCAAGGCTTTTTCTGCCTTACGCGGATCTGCATTGACTTATTCGATTGTCGTATCGAGCTTGAAACGGAGAATCTTACGCAAAGTATTTTTGGGGAACTCCTCGTTTCTGACCTTGAGAATGTTGATCTTCTTATAAGAAACGGCGTTCTTATTGTATTCATCGACAAAAGGCTTAAAATACGCCTTTGCGTCGCTTATTCCGTTTGCTTCAAGGAAGTCCTTGTCGGGATATATCTCCGCAACGATCGCGTTGTGGTCTATTCCGCGGACGCTCTTCCCCTCATAAACGATGATATCCTCGATTCCGGGGGTAGCCGCAAGCTCGTTTTCGATTTCTTCGGGATAAACGTTTTTACCGTTCGAAAGGATGATGAGATTCTTTTTTCTTCCCGTGATGTAAAGAACGTTGTTTTCGTCGAGCTTACCGTAGTCGCCCGTTCTGAAGTAACCGTCATCGTCAAACGCTTCGGCTGTTGCCGCCTCGTCCTTATAATAGCCGAGCATTACGTTAGAGCCCTTGACGCAGATCTCGCCTTCCCCGTCCTCGTTGGGCTCGTCGATTCTTACCGTATCAATGTCAAGCACGTTGCCGACGCTTCCGGGGACGATGTTTCTGCTTCTGTTGACAGCAACGATCGGGGCACATTCCGTTATTCCGTAGCCGTTGAGCGTGGAGATACCGATTGAATCATAGAAGCTGATAATTTCCTGATTGATCGGCGCGCCGCCGGAAATGATCATCTTCAGCTTCCCGCCGAAAACATCCGCAACTGAGGAAAAGAGCTTCTTTCTGAGGTCAACGCCGACTTTACGCATGGCGTTGCTCACCTTTATCGTCTTTTCGAGTATCTCCGCCTTGCCTGTTTCCTTGACCTTGGCGTTTATCTTACGGTAGAAGGTCTCAAGATAAAGCGGAACGAGGATGAGATGCTCCGGCTTTTCTTCTTTAAGCTCCTTTTGAATGTAACGCAAGCCGTATGAAATATACATTTCACAGCCGATCTGCACATGACCGATAAACATAACGGTGGAGCCGTATGTATGATGAGGGGGGAGAACCGCGATCGTCTTTTGACCGACGTCGATATAGGGTATAACGTAGGACATATCGGAAAGAAGCGCATTTTGACTGAGCATAACGCCCTTTCCCTTGCCTGTCGTTCCGGACGTAAACACGAGCAGTGCAAGCGCGTTTTTGTCTATCTCCGCGTTGAAATATGCATCGGAGGATTCGGCGAATTTTTCCATACCCGCCGAAGTGAGCGTTTCAACAGTTCTCTTTTCCGATTTTGCTCCGAGATAAACAGGATCTGCTTCAAGCTTGACTGTTTCCGTTACGACCGCGATCTTATCGGCGATGCTTTCATCACAGAATATAAACGAAACATCCGCCTTCGAGATCGTATCCGTCAGGTCAACCGCGTTCCAATCCTTATCGAGCGGAACAAGGATCGCACCTATCGACATTGCCGCATAATATGTAAGCGCCCATTCGTAAGAAAGCTTACCGATAAGTGAGACGTGCTTGCCGGCACAACCCATCGCGAGCATTTCAGTTGCGAGGCCGCGGATTTTGTCTCTGAGCTCGGTGAAGCTTACCGCAACTCTCGTTTCGTCCTTATGCGGATTTGTTCTGTACGAGATGGCGATATTGTCGCCGTATGTTTCAGCCGCCCATTCAACGAGCGCCCTTACATTTTCGAATTCATGTTTTTCATGCAATATCTGCTTTTTCATTTTGATTGATCCTTTCACCTGATCGTGTATATTTCCGAATTATAAAACGCATTATTTTTTCAAGCCGTCGAGCAAAAAGCCGAAGCTGTACTTAAAGTCCGCTATTGCCTTATCTCTGGGAAGGTTTCTCGCAACAACGTCAGCATTATAGCCTCGGCAGAAGCACCATATCGAGTAGCTCAACACTTCGGCATCGACGTCCTTGATGTAGCCCTTTTCCTTGCCGTATTCGATATGCTTTTTTATGACGTCCGTCCACCATTCGTGATTTGAATCGGACGCGGAATCAGTCTCGAACACATACTGGGAAAACTGCATTTTCGTTTCGTATGAAACAAAGACGGCGCTTGACGCCAAATTGAGAGTGTGCTCGAAAAAATCGCTTTTTTCGTCGATCTCGGACGCAACTCCGGATCGTATTTTCATAATTGTGTTTTTATATACGATTCGCAGCACCTCGTCGAGATTGTGGAATCTGTTGTAAAAAACACGGTTTGTGATTCCGAGCTCACGGAGTATTTTTCGGACCGTGATCGTATGTGCGCCTATCGAGCACGCAAGCTTTTCCGCAGTCTCGATTATTTTTTCGGACATTTCATCCCGTATAAGACTTGATTTTACACTGTCCATAAGTACCTCCGCATTTTTCAGCACACAGTGTGCCGAGAAATATGATATCACATTTTCACTCTCTTTGTCAATCGTTTTCACGCACATTTTTCGCGGAAATAATTGCACACACGTTTACGCATTAAAAAAACGCCGATAGCTCGGCGTTTTTTCGATTATTCAAATACTTTTGCGGCGCATTCGGTCAAAAAACTCATTCGATCTCAAGTCTGCGTGATGCGGGAAGGACTGTTTCCTTCTTCGGCATTGTCAGCTTAAGAACGCCGTTATCGTACTTCGCCTTGATCTCGTCCGTATTTATGCCGGAAACATCAAAGCTGCGGCTGTACGAGCCGTAAGAGCGTTCGCAGCGGACATACTTGCCCTTCTTGTCCTTTTCCTCATGCTCGGAGTGGCGCTCGGCGCTGATCGTCAGACAATCGCCGTCTACATCGAGCTTGATATCCTCCTTTGCGAATCCGGGCAGATCGGCTTCAAGCAGGTAGCTGTCGCCGTTATCCTTTATGTCTGTCTTAAATTCTGTCAAAGAATCGCTTCCGGACGTAAAGAACGGATCGCTGAAAAATTTCTTTTCGAATTCTTCCATTTCACGGAACGGGTTGTAATAAGAAACGTTGTTTCTGCGGGTATAAGGTCTGAGTTCAAACATAATAATCTCCATTCTGCCGCTCAAAGCGGCTAAAATTTATTTTGATTTGCTCGTACTTGCAAAACCGATCGAAACGGGTCGGTCTCGCTTTTGGAGCATATTGAGCGTGAAAAGATTTTTCAGCTTAAAGCCGAGCCTTCACGCATCATCCGAAAAATTAAATATTGTTTCCGGTTCGATTATTTTTATTTTTCGCTTCCGACCGAACCGGAGGTCGTAGCAGCGGCGCTTGCATCATCTGCGTTACCCATCGGTGTCAACTCCTTTTCCCTTTTGATGATTATATTATAGTCGCGGATATCGCATATTTTATTATTCTTTTTTTAACAAACTGTAAATCTTAGCGCTCTAGGCTTGAAAGTGCTAAAATATTTTATCTGTTTTTAGGCGTCAAGCGCGTAAACCATAGTTTGCATCTCTGTTTCTCCCGTTTTTCGATTTTCCGCGTGTTCTTTTTGTCACTCTCTGTGTGTAACTGCCAAAATTAAAAAAGTGAAAACAAAAAAGCACGCCGAAGCGTGCTTTTCGCATTTTTCAATTTAACTTACTCTTTTTCGGACTCAGCCTGACGGCTTTTGTCAAGTCTGACGTTACGTACGTAAACGACTACGTTCAACGAAACGATAACAAGGTTGATAATATAAACAACCAAAACGTAATTGAACTGACCGGAAACTACCTTTGCCGCGATTCCCGCGATGTAACCGGTGATGATAAGAATGATAAACGGAAGGCTTGTTCCCTTTGCCGTTCTTGCCTTGTACGCCTTAACAACGTTCATCGGCCAAGAAAAACCGAAGCATACAAGCATCAATGTTTCCAAAATTTTTGCCATAGTAAAAAACCTCTTAAATATTTTTATATCCTTGATATAATATCACACAATATCGTAAAAGTCAATTTTTTTGAGAAAAAGAAAGCTAATTTTTGATTTTTCGCCTTTTTGCTCAAATATGCGACGGAAACACACGAAAAAACTAACGTTAATAAAAAAGTAACAGTATTCAATTCCGAAAAAAGCACACGACAGCTCGATTTTATGTTACAATACGCTTAGCAATTAAATAAAAAAGGAAGATTTCAAAATGGTTTTCAACGAAATAAAATATATCGGCGTAAATGATCACATAACAGATCTTTTTGAGGGGCAGTACAAGGTTCCGAACGGCATGGCGTACAATTCGTATGCGATAATCGACGAAAAAACAGCGGTAATTGATTCCGTTGACGCACGCTTCACTCAAAAGTGGTTCTCCAACATACGCCGCACGCTCGCTTCCCGCACGCCCGATTATCTGATCGTACAGCACATGGAGCCCGATCATTCGGGAAGCGTACTCAGCTTTGCAAACGAATTTCCGAACGCAAAAATCGTTTCGTCAGCGCGCGCTTTTACAATGATGAAAAATTTCTTCGGCACGGACTTTGCCGATCGTTGCGTAGTTGTCGGTGAAGGCGACGTGCTCACACTCGGAAAGCACACGCTGAATTTCATAACGGCGCCCATGGTACATTGGCCGGAGGTCATCATGACCTACGACAGCACGTCAAGGGTTCTTTTTTCCGCGGACGCATTCGGTAAATTCGGCTCGCTTGACGCAGACGAGGATTGGCTCACCGAAGCAAGACGCTACTACATCGGCATAGTCGGCAAGTACGGCGCACCCGTTCAGGCTGTGCTGAAAAAAGCATCCGCGCTCGACATCAATGTTATTTGCCCGCTTCACGGCCCCGTTTTGACAGAAAATCTCGGCTATTACATTGATCTTTACGATAAATGGTCGTCGTACCGTCCCGAAGAGGACGGCGTTACCATCGCATACACCTCCGTTTACGGTAACACGAAAAAGGCTGTGCTCGGATTGGCCGAAGCGCTCCGTCGCAACGGCTGCACCGTTGCCGTATACGATCTTGCGAGATCGGATATGTCAAGCGCTGTTGCGGACGCGTTCCGTTACAGCAAGCTCGTGCTTGCAACAACGACCTACAACGGTGATATTTTCCCGTTTATGCGCGAATTTATCGAGCATTTGACGGAACGCGGCTTCGCCGGCAGAACAGTCGCTCTGATTGAAAACGGAAGCTGGGCGCCGACTGCGGCACGTACAATGAAAAAGCTGCTTGAGGAATGTAAAAACCTCACATTCGTCGAGCCGACAGTTACAATCAGATCCGCTCTCTCCGACGAAAGCACCTCCGCTCTCAACGCTGTTGCGGAGATCCTTTCCGTCAACGTAGAAACTCCCGTCGAGGCGGCGCAGGATGCGCCCGTCGCCCCGAAGAAGAAATACGTTTGCAAGATCTGCGGCTACGAGCACGAATGCGACGAGCTTCCGAAAGATTTCGTCTGCCCGCTTTGCAAGCACGGCGCCGAATATTTTGAAGAAATAAAAGGATAATTTCAAAGCCATAATTATGGAAACATCTCGTATTCAACTCTCGGATCACTTCACCTACAAAAGACTGCTGAAATTCACCCTCCCCTCCATCGCGATGATGATATTCACCTCGATATACGGTGTTGTTGACGGCTTTTTCGTCTCCAACTTCGCAGGAAAAACTCCGTTTGCCGCCGTCAATTTGATCATGCCCTTCCTCATGATACTCTCCACCGTTGGCTTCATGTTCGGTACGGGCGGCACCGCCATCGTATCGCTTACGTTCGGTGAGGGCGATAAAGCTCGCGCAAACAGGTATTTTTCGCTGTTTGTGTACGTTTCTTTCGGTGTCGCTGTCGTTCTTGCGGTGCTCGGAATCATTTTTATACGCCCGATCGCGACGCTTTTACGCGCCGATGGCGAGCTTCTGGAAAATTGCGTTATATACGCACGCATCATTCTTGTCGCGCTTCCCTTTAACGTGCTTCAGCTTCTTTTCCAAAGCTTTTTCGTGACTGCCGAAAAGCCTCATCTCGGTCTTTTCATCACTGTCTCGTCCGGCGTTGCAAACATGATCCTCGACGCCGTTCTCGTCATCTTGCTTCCGCAAGAATACAAGCTCGCGGGCGCGGCAATCGCAACGGCGATCAGCCAAATCATCGGCGGCGGAGTGCCTGTCATTTATTTCGCACGCAAAAACAGCAGCATTTTGCGTCTCGGCAAAACTCATTTTGACGGCGTTGCAATTCGCCGCGCGTGCGTCAACGGCTCCTCGGAATTCATGAGCAACATTTCAATGAGCCTTGTCGGTATGCTTTACAATCTCCAGCTCATCAATTACGCCGGAGAAAACGGAATCGCCGCTTACGGCGTCATGATGTACGTCAGTATGATATTTTCCTCCGCCTTCATCGGCTACTCGATAGGTGTTGCGCCCATCATCGGCTATCATTACGGCGCTCAGAATCATGATGAGCTAAAGGGCTTACTCAAAAAAAGCCTTATCATGATCGGTTGCTTCGGCATTGTCATGGTCATCGCCGCGGAAGCGCTTGCGTCGCCGCTTTCGAAGATCTTCGTCAGCTACGACAAGGAGCTTCTCGATCTCACAGTCTCCGGCTTCCGCATCTTCGCGCTGTCCTTTTTGTTCATGGGCTACGCCATCTTCGGCTCCGGCTTCTTCACAGCGCTCAACGACGGTCTTACGTCGGCGATCATCTCGTTTTTGCGTACTCTCGTGTTCCAGGTAGCGGCGATCATGATCTTGCCCGTTTTCTTTGACATAAACGGCGTTTGGTTGTCGATCATCGCTGCGGAATTTATGGCTTGCGTGCTGTCGGGAATGTTCATAGTACTGAAGCGCGGCAAATACAAGTATTATTGATGCAAATATTGTATTCTTCGCGTAAAAAATTACCTTTCCCTATTGACACAGGCGAACAAATAAAGTATAATATTGCTACAGTTAGCCGTGCCTAACTTTTTCGAGCTTGGCACGGCTTATTTAAGACAATTGGGTTAGTCTAAGCTAACTTTTTCAAGAAAGGTAAAAAAGCATGAGTGTTGTAATTGTAGGCGGAAATGAATGCATGGTTCGCCATTATAAAAATCTGTGTGAAGAATACAACTGTAAATCGAAAATATATCCGAAAATGGCGAGCGGACTCAAAAACATCGGCTCTCCCGATCTGCTTGTTTTGTTCACGAACACTATATCGCACAAAATGGTGCGTTGCGCCCTCAGCGAGATCAAGGGGCAAAACATCAAAATCGCACGCTCTCACAGCAGCTCAATCGCGGCACTGAAAAGCATCCTCGACACACACGTATCGTAAAATTTCAAGATGTTTTTGTATAAAAAGACCGCCAACTTTTCGCAAATCGCGACGGGAGGCGGTCATTTTTTGTGTTTATTTTTTTACAAGCCAAAATGAATCATCCATTTGTTTTCTTCCAGAGCTTTTTCCGATAGCTCTTTGAGTTCAGATAACCCCGAAACACCTTTTATAACATCTATAAAGGATGGAATTGACGAAGGCGGAATAAGTGTTATACCGCAATATTCAAGTCCTTTTCCTCGGACATCGAGCGTATGCCAACAGAAATCTATGTTATTGAAGTTTGCAATAATATTTTCCAAGCAGTCATCATTGACAGAAATGCAGTTATATTTCTGCGGTTCGTATTCATCGTATCGTTTTCCTTGCTTTGGGGCGTTTTGCATAATGCCAAACTCGTGTTTTGCCAACATCTTACCTCCTTTATCAAAGTTCAGTTTATCGTTTTCAAACTTGTCGGCGGCGCACCGGTTGTCAAAAACGGTCGCCCCCCACAACCATCGAAACAAATATGTCATAAAAACACCCCAAAGGCCAACAGCAGTTTTTTATTATTCGGATTTGGATTCTTCCTTTTTATATGGCACCTTATCGCGCTGGAAATACTTGTTGAGCGACTCCTTCATATTGTCGGGCATTCCGAGGCCAACGGGAAGTCTTGCGGAATTTGCAAGACGCGACACGAATGCGACAGCAAAATCGCCGTCACGTTTAAGCTGTTCCGCAGACAGCGGGAACATAACGTCGTTGCGCGTATGTATGGTAGCTGTTCGAGTGCCGCGGGAAAGTCCGAGCGCTGGCACGCCCTTGTCGCAGAATGGGGCGGAATCACTCGAATGAACGAGCACCGACACGTCTGCCGTTATACCGTACTCACGAGCAAACTGCTCCGCATAATGCTTGAGATCGTCTCCGCCGGTAACAAAGATCTGATTGTTGCCGAGGATCGTTCCGCACATATCGAAATTAAAGCAGAACTTCACTTCTTTTTCGACAACATCGGCGTATTTTTCAACGTATGCCTTACTTCCGAGAAGTCCCTGCTCCTCCGAGCCGCACCAAATGAAGCGGAGCGTGCGTTTTGCGGGATTTTTGAGGAAGTGACGGTACAGATACATTATCGTTGCCGATCCGGTAGCGTTGTCCCAAGAGCCCGTTCCGACAAGCACGCTGTCATAATGCGCCGTAAGCACGACAGTCTCATCGGGTAGCTCCGTGCCCTTGATCTCGGCAATTATATTTTGCGATGTAGCTTCATATTCGTTTTCTCTGAGCTCAAGATGTATCATATCGACGCCGTCTCTGACAAGCTCGGTAGCATCCTTTGCCCAAATTGAAAAGCCGGGAACCTTCCCGTTTTCGAGCATTTTCGGGCGAAGATTTCTCGGAGTAAGATCCGTTGTTTCCGCTGTCGAAAAATGCATTCCCGAAATTGTTATAAACGCCGCCGCGTTTTTCTTGCAAAGCAGCTTATACGCATCAAACGAAAGCTCGTTGATGAGCACTGCCGTATCGGAAAGATCGTCCGCGCCGTGAGGGTAATCGTCCTCGGTGCCGCGTCCGGCATAGATCAGTTTAAGCGTTTTTCCGCCATCGGGAAGCTCGCCGGAAAGACCGTAAGGAATAACCTCAAGCTCCTTTTCATACGGTGAGAGAACCTTTGCCGTGCATTTAACAAGCTCGTATGCGGGAATCTTGAATTCCATGTATTCCGCATCGCCTCCCGCCGACTTGATCACATTCATAAGAAGCTCCGCGGCACGCTTTTCCTCGGCAGTTCCGCCGTATCTGACAAAGCTGAGTTTTTCGGTAAGCTCATACTGATATCTGTTCATATTAAACCTCCGTGTATTCCGTACAAAACGGATCATTACGTCAATAATATCACAGATTAATTGAAAAATAAAGGTTTAGGCATCAAAAAAAGGCGCAAAATGCGCCTTTTTTATCAATACCATTTTTCGCGTCTTTTTTTGACGACAACTCCGGACACTATAAGTCCCGCGATCAGCACCGCCAAAACTCCCGCCGTGACGTACACTCCCGTCGGCAAGCCGCCCGTGATCTTGAGCTCCTCCCAAAGAGACGAAACAAGATTCAGCGTTTCCGAATCAAGATTGTGATAAGCATTTTTTTCAAGCTCCTCCGCAAAATTAAAGCCTTCGGGGTAAAGTATCTCCATCGCTTCCTCGCCCATGTCCTCAATATAGCCCTCGTCCTCAAAAACAAGCGAATTCGGCGACGCGTAGTAAATATACTCAGCGTTTGCTATCGCCGGTTCGGGAGAAAGCATAAAATTGATGAACAGCGCCGCGATCTCGGTGTTTTCACTGCCCTTCGGGATGCACATTGCATCGACAAAAAGATTCGTATTTTCAGGATAATAGAATCCGAGATCATCGTTAATGTCGAGCATCGTAAAATAGTCTCCTGCGTAATAAGCGGAAATTGCCGCCTCGCCGGACTCCATTTTATTATAGATCTCATCCATGACGTAGCTTTGGACGATTGATTTTTGCTTCAACAGCTCGTCAAGCGCCTTTTGCCAATCAGCCTTGTCCGTCGAATTGACGTTAATGCCTAGCTTATACTGTGCCGTAGCGAAGCCGTCACGCGAATTATTAAACTGGAGGATCTTGCCGGCATATTTTTCGTTCCAAAGCAGATCCCAACCGTTGCAGTCGGCTTCATCAACCATTGTTTTGTTGTAGATTATACCGACTCTGCCGTACGTATACGGAACGGAATATGTGTCTGTCGGATCATAATAAAGTCCGCGGTACGATTCGCCTATATAGGAATAATAACATTCCGCGCCGTACTTTTCGCAAGTCTCCTCAAGCTTTACGGGCAAAAGCAGATCCTCGTTGATCATACGCTCGATCATATAGTCCGAGGGGATGATCACGTCATACTTTGACGTACCGCTTGAAATTTTCGCGTACATATCCTCGTTTGAGGGGTATGTCGTATAGTGTACCTTTATTTTTCGTCCCGTAAGCTCATGATAATATTTCTCAAACGCCGCAACAACGTCAAGCGTATCGTCGGCGCCGTCGGAAATATATTCGCCCCAGTTATACACGAACAGCTCGTCCGCCGCCTCCTCCGAGCAGGAGGTCAGCGCGGGGACAAGAAGCAGGACGGCACAGCAAATGAACATAAGCAGCTTTTTCATTCGTGTACCTCCCCTCTTTTACGACGAAGCTTTGTGTTTCTCTTTTGCTCCGCCTCAGCAGACTTTCTCGCGGCGCGTTCGTCCGAGCCCTCAGAGAAATTATAGACGATCAAAAGTATGAGTACCGCAACGAAAATGAGCGTTGAAAGCGCGTAAATATCGGGCTTTACGCTCTTTTTTATCATTGAATAGATGTGTATCGTCAAGGTCTGATAGCTTGCTCCGCTTGTGAAATTGCTTATTACAAAGTCATCAAACGAAAGCGTGAACGCCATGATAAAGCCGGTGACTATACCGGGGGTCATAAAAGGAAGCTCGACTTTCAAAAACGACTGAAACGGCGTGCATCCGAGATCGAGCGCCGCTTCGGGGATGTTTTTGTCCATCTGCTTTATCTTCGGCAAAACGGACAAAATAACATACGGCAGGTTAAAGGTTATATGCGAGATAAGAAGCGTCCAAAACGAAAGATACGAATTAAGTCCCAGCATCGCGCCGACAAACGCAAACAAAAGCATGAGTGAAATACCCGTTACTATGTCGGGATTCATCATCGGTATATTTGTAACCGCCGTAACGGAGCGCTTGAGCCAGCGACGTCGCATGCGCGAGATGCCGACAGCGGCAAAGGTGCCTATGACTGTTGAGCATATTGCCGAAAGGATGGATATAACAAGCGTGTTTTTGAGTGCCTCCAGGGTTGCCTTATCTCTGAAAAGCTCGCGATACCATTTAAGCGAAAATCCCATAAACTCTGTTGTTGATTCGCCAGAATTGAACGAAATGAGTACCATGACAAAGATGGGCGCATAGAGGAATATAAATACAAGCGTAAGATATACTTTCGAGATCGTTTTCATTTCATCACGCTTCCTTTCACTTCCTCACCGTCTGTGAAACGGTTCATAATTGCCATTGAGATGAGGATCAGTATCATAAGGATGAAGGAAAGCGCCGCACCGAAATGATAGTTGATCGCAGTTCCGGTGAAGTAGCTTTCAACGGTGTCTCCTATGAGCTGGAACGTACCGCCGCCGAGCTTTTGCGAAATATAGAAGGTCGATATTGACGGCACGAAAACCATCGTGATTCCGGAAACGACGCCGGAAAGCGACATCGGCATAACTACCTTTGTAAGCACATGGAAGTTGTTGCAACCGAGGTCTGCAGACGCTTCAAGCAAGCGTGTGTCTATTCCCGCCATGACCGAATAGATCGGAAGTATCATGTGCGGCAAATAGCAGAAAACCATACCGACGACAACGGCGCCGGGGGTGTTTATCATGTGTACGGGGTCGATCCCGAAGAAGGAAAGCACGGAATTGATGATTCCCGTATCTTCAAGTATAGTCATCCACGAATACGTTGTGATGAGAAAGTTCATCCACAGCGGCACCATAATAAGCAGGATCATGATCTTTTGCCATTTTTCGCGCATTCTCGAAAAGAAATACGCCGTAGGATACGCGATCACAAGGCAGATCACCGTTGCGATCAGCGCAAGGCAAAGCGAATTCAAAAAAATGAGAAGATAATCGCCGTCCCATATACGCGTGATATTTTCAAGCGTAAAATTACCGTCCATATCGGTGAACGAATAATAAACGACGAAAAGAAGCGGCGCAATAATGAAAAGAACGCTCCAAACGATATGCGGCGCCGCGGCAGCGCGTTCTATAAAGCTGCGCTTCATTCTTCTTCCTCCTCGATATTCTCCGAAAGAAGCTCAAGCTCGTCTGAGAAGGAGGAATAGTCACCGAACATATCGGAATATTCGGATTTTTTCATGATATGAATAGCATCGGGCTCGATATAAATGCCGATCTCGGCGTCGGGCTCGACGTAATCCGTCGTTTGGATCATCCATTTGAAGCCGGAAATGTCAACGATTATCTCGTAATGCACGCCCTTAAAGGTAACGGACGTGACCTTGCCCTTGAGCATTCCGCACTCAAGCGGGACAACATCGACGTCCTCCGGACGCACAACAACATCTACGGGCTCGTTTTTACCGAAGCCGCCGTCAACACAGTCGAACACGTGATTGGCGAAGCGAACCGATCTGTCCGCAAGCATAACACCGTCGATAATGTTTGATTCACCGATAAAATCGGCTACGTAAGCGTTTATGGGTTCGTTATAAATATCGGTAGGCGTGCCGATCTGAATGATCGATCCTGCGTTCATAACTACTACCGTATCGGACATTGAAAGAGCTTCTTCCTGATCGTGAGTAACAAAAATGAACGTAATTCCTGTCTTTTGCTGTATACTCTTAAGCTCGTTTTGCATATCCTTACGAAGCTTGAGATCAAGCGCGGCAAGCGGCTCATCCAAGAGAAGTACACGAGGCTTATTTATAAGCGCACGCGCGATCGCAACTCTCTGCTGCTGGCCGCCGGACAGCGTTGTAACGTGACGGCGCTCAAAGCCCCTCAAATTTACAAGCGCGAGCATTTCCTTAACGCGCTCGGAAATTTCGGCTTCGGACACCTTAGCCACTCTGAGACCGAAGGCAATGTTTTCATACACATTCAAATGAGGGAAAAGCGCATATTTCTGAAAGACAGTATTAACGCGGCGCTTATACGGAGGCACATCGGTAATGTTTTTACCGTCAAAATACACCTCGCCGGAATCCGGAGTTTCAAAACCGCCGATAATTCTGAGCGTTGTTGTTTTTCCGCAGCCGGAGGGCCCCAAGAGTGTGATAAATTCATTGTCGTAAATATC
>CAZOMK010000019.1:0-18016 GCA_964580615.1 uncultured Lachnospiraceae bacterium
GCGGCTTATGAGATAGATCAAAATTGCGGGGAAGGGGGAGATGACGAGAGTTGAAAGCGCTTCGGGGAGGAGCACCTTCGGCAGTACGACAGAAAGGTCAACGACGCTCCAGGTGAAAACGATGTACATGAGAGTCGTGAACATACGTACAAGCAGGATGCTCGCGTCGAATATCAAAAAAAGCACAAATGAGCGCTTGTAGTATTCTGTCGCGACGACGCCGCAAATGTAGCCGACGAGCATATAAACGAGAGGCAGCAGCGATACTCCGATCCCGCCCGCCGCTTCGACGACAAATCCGACAGCAAGACCGAAAACAGCGCCCACGCGCTCGTTTTCGAACATTGCAACGGCAAAAACAGCGACGATCAGTACGTCGGGAGCTGCGCCGAAGGGCCTTATTTTCGGGAAAAACGAAATTTGCAGAAGGATCAGCAAAAGTCCCGCGATCGCGTAAACGACGTGTTTAACGACCTCGGAGACGGTGACGCCGAGCTGGTAGCTTCCGCCGACAACAGTCGCGGAGCGTTCCTTGAAAAAATACGAGATCCGCGAGCGGGCGATCCGTGCCGCGTCACCGACGGCGGAGCGTCGCATTTGGCGGTTTTTGTTATTCCGTGACTGTTTCATAAGATTTGATAACCATAACGCGGCTTATATTTTCAAGATCAGCCGCCGGACGCACATACGCAATGACGGAGCGCGTATATTCGTCGTAGCTTGTACTTTCGACGTATCCGATGACGAGACCGCGCGGATAAATGCTGCCGAGACCGCTCGAAATTATGCGGTCACCGACGGAGACGTTTGAATCCGACGCAAGGTAGCAAAGCTTGCAAAGCCCGTCGTTACGCATATTGTAATCGCCCTCAAGCAGACCGAGCTCGCCCGTTTGTTCGACGCACGCGCCGACAGCAGAGGCGGATTCGAGTATTGTCAAGACCTTGCTCCAATTGGAGCCCGCTTCCGTCACGTAGCCTACGATGCCGTCTGAGGTGATGACGGGCATATTTTCGTGAACGCCGGCATCGGTGCCGACGTCGATCGTAAACACCGTCATGTAGTTACCTACCTCGCGACCGACGATTTCCGCCATGGCAAAGTCGTACTCCGTGTGCTCGCGCTTGATCTCAAGATATTCGTACAGCCATTTGTTTGTTGCTTCAATGTCGTCGATGCGGTAATACTTGTCCTTCAGCTCGGCAAGCTCGTTTTTGAGCGCCTCGTTCTCCTCTTTGAGACGGTCGAATTCGGTGAAATAATCGGAAAAGCCCGTCACGGCGTCGGCAACCTTTGTCATTGCCTTTTCGAGCGGGGAGAGGATGTACGTTACACCTGCTCCGACGTAATCGGAAAGCCCCATCAGGGAAAGCACCGACGGTACGATGACGAGCGCCAGTGCTATGCAGAGCATTATTATGAAAAATTTGTTTTTGAACGATTTTTTCATATTCCTTTTAGGGTTCCTTTGATTTTATCTTGTTCTGTACTGAATTGCGCCCTCGAATTTATCCTCCGCTTCGAGGACTCTGCCGATGCCTATCGCAACGGAGTCAAGCGGATGCTTGGGGCGGAGCACACGTATGCCCGTGACGCCCGAAAGCAGAATGTCGAGACCGCCGAGAAGCGCGCCGCCGCCGGTAAGGACGATACCGTTATCGTAAATGTCACCGGACAATTCGGGGGGAGTTGCTTCAAGTGTCGTGCGGAGCGCGTCAACAATGTGAGAAACGGGCTCCGTTATCGCTTCGCGGATGTTGGCGGAGTTGATCGAGACTGTCGCAGGCAATCCGGAAAGCAGATTTCGACCGCGTATCTCCATTTCGCCGCGATCGGCGGCGGGATGGATTGATCCGATGTTCTTTTTGAGCTGTTCCGCTGTCGCGTCGCCTATGAGAACGTTGAACTTACGGCGCAGATAGTTGACGATCGCCTCGTCGAGTTCGTCGCCGGCTACGCGCAGTGAATTGGACAGAACGATGCCGCCGAGCGAGATGACGGCGACCTCTGTCGTACCGCCGCCGATGTCGATGATCATGTTTCCGCGAGCGCCGCCGATCTTGAGACCGGAGCCGATCGCGGCGGCGATGGGTTCCTCAATGAGCGCGACACTTTGCGCGCCCGCTTCGAGAGTTGCGTCCTCAACGGCACGCTTTTCAACCTCGGTGACGCCGTACGGTATGCAAATGACAACGCGCGGACGCGTCAGCATTGTGTTTCCGGAAACTTTTTTGAAAAATTGATGCAACATTGCAGCCGCAACGTCAAATTCGGCAATGACGCCGTCCTTGAGCGGGCGCATTGCGGTTATTGAGCCGGGCGTTCTGCCCAGCATCAGCTTTGCGTCTGAGCCGACGGCAACGACCTTGCCCGACCTTGCCTCTATTGCAACGACGGAGGGCTCACGCAGAACTATTCCTTTACCTTTTACGCAAACGAGAGTGTTTGCGGTTCCGAGGTCTATTCCTATACTTCTTGACATAAGTGAGTGTGCGGATTTCCTTCCGCGATCCTTTCGGTTACTTTTGTTTGTTGAGCTTCAATATATCAATACCGCTTTCGGTAAGAAGTCGATACGTCAGTGCCTTCGGCATACCGGTGACGTTAAAATAATCGCCCTCGATCCCGGAAATAAATATGCCGCCGAGACCTTGTATTCCGTAAGCGCCCGCTTTGTCGTCGCTTTCGCCGGTCGATACGTAATCAAGGATCTCCTCGTCCGATATCGTACGGAAAAAGACTGCCGTTTTTTCGTAGGCTGTGCTTGCATTTCCGTTGGAAATAACAGTCACGCCCGTGTACACGACGTGCGAGCGACCGGACATTGCCTTGAGCATACGCACGGCGTCTGCTCTGTCGGCGGGCTTGCCGAGGATGGTGTTTTCTTCGGGCAGATAGACGACGGTGTCCGCGCCGATCACAACGGCGTCGAGGGACGAGCTTGCGACGGTACGCGCCACAGCGTCGGCTTTACGGTGCGACAAAAGCATAACTGCGTCAGCGGGAGCTATGCCGTCGGGCAGAGCTTCGTCGGCGTCCGTTACTGTGACGTCGAAATCAAGTCCGAGCGATGAGAGCAGCTCTTTTCGACGGGGAGACTTTGATGCGAGGATGACGCGCTTCATTATTTAATGCCTGTGGAGCCGAAGCCGCCTTCGCCGCGCTCTGTTTTGTCGAGCGAGTCTGTTTCGATAAGCTCTGCGGCAAAAACGGGAATGAACATAAGCTGAGCGATCCTGTCACCGGGGTGGACGGTAAAAAGCGCCGAGCCGTGATTTTTCAGACCGACGCAGACCTCGCCTCTGTAATCGGAGTCGATAAGTCCGATTCCGTTTGCAAGCGAGATGCCCTTCTTGAAGGCAAGTCCGCTTCTGGCGCAAATGACTGCCGCAACGCCCTTGGGCGTTTGGATGGCAAGACCTGTCGGAATGGACTTTATTTCACCGACAGCCAAAGTGATGCTTTCTTCACCGCAGTAACGAAGATCGAGCGCGGCTGCACCGTTTGTCGCGTATTCGGGAAGATCTGCGGCGGGATTAACTTTTTTGATCTTTATCTTTATGCTGTTTTCCATAGCTGTTCCTTAAATTCTGATTTATTTTATCCTGCGTATCGGATATTCCGCGGCGGCGCCTGTTTTGTATGCCGTTATGATCTCGTCGATCGCGCCGGGCGTTTCAGTCGAGAAAATAAAATGATGACGCACCGCACCGATACTGTCCAAAGTGTCGCGTTTGTCAGCCATATAGACAGGGACGCTGTTGTAAATTATGCTTCTGCAACCGTCGGCGGGGAGGATCGGGAAATTTGCACCCATACGGTCGCGAAGCGAGACTTTTTTTGTTTTGCAAACGCATTTGTCGCCGGAGACGGCGCGAATAATGCAGCGTTCCGTTGTCATCAGCGGGATCCTTCCGTAAACAATGACGGAAGCGGGCGTAAAGTACGCGATGTCACGCATCATGGGCGCAGTCAGCTCTGGTGACAGTGTGACGCATGAAACGCCTGCCGACAAAAGCTCCTTTGCCGAATGTGAATTTGAGACATTTGCGCGGTACGCCGCCGAAACTTCAAAATCAAATCCGTTTGTAAGCGCGAGCTGACCCGAGTTCGCAACGAACGCATACGATGCGCCGTTTGAAGCCGCGGATGTGAGCTGTTCCTTTATTTTTTTCTCCTCGCTTCCGTATATAACGGCGGGAAGGATCACGCCGTCGGCGCGAGAGCCGTTTGAATATTTGTCAAGCGGGAGACAGATGATATCAAAATATGACCTTGCTAGGTCTGTTATGCAGTCCTCGGAGGGGAATTCCGCTGTTTTCAGCACACGCTTGGGGCGCGGCAGCGCTTCCGACGCAAGCATAGGCTTCACGGTGCGTTCGGGCAGCGACCTTGACGTGTCTGACAGCGCGAGCACTGCGCGTCTGCGAAGCTCGTTTAACGCGGAAACGGGGAGTATGAGCCCGTCGTCAAGCGTTATTTCGAAGGCTTCGGGCTCGACGTAAAAGGGGGTTGATCCGAGCTTGGAAAGCTGAGTGCGGACGGAAGCCTCGGTCAGCGGTCTTGTCAGCGCCTCGTCGGGGACGGCGCCCTCGACAGAAACTGTTTTATTCTTCGTTGCAAAGGTCAGGCGCGACGGCACACCTCTTACGATGTAAGCATGAGCGGACGTTATTTTTACAGGCGACGGCGACGGAACCTCCGTCTGAGTCTTTTTCGTTTCCGCCTTGTCCGAGTCTGTACGGACGCCGAGCATCGCGTTCGGATGCTTTTTTACGTCGCCGGTGAAAAAGCCGTCTGTAAATCCGGAGCGCGAGAACGCGCTGGAAAGCTCACGAAGTTCCGACGCTGTTGCGGAGCGTCTCTCGTCGAGCAAGCGCCTGTACACGGAAACAACTCTGTAAACATAATCGGGAGACTTCATTCGTCCCTCGATCTTCAAGGATGAGACGCCGAACGTCAGAATTTCCGCGATGTGAGGCGCGAGGCAGTTGTCCTTGGGAGAAAGCGGATATCCGCCGTTATAGGAAAGACGGCATGGCTGCGCGCAAAGACCGCGGTTGCCGCTTCGTCCGCCTATCATAGACGACATGAGGCATTGCCCCGATACGGAAACGCAGTTTGCGCCGTGGATGAACATTTCGATCTCAATGGGCGAATTTTTGCAAAGCTCGATGAGGTTCTCGCGCGAAAGCTCTCTTGCCGCGACCATTCGCGAAAAGCCGAGCGAGGCGAAATATTCCGCGTCACGGACACTGTTCCCGCAGGCTTGAGTTGATGCATGAAGCTCAAAATCGGGGAAATTGTCGCGGATGAGACGTGCAAGACCGAGATCCGCCACGATAAGGGCGTCCGCGCCGAGCAGGTAGAGCTGTTCGACCGTTTTGAGTGCGTCTGCGAGCTCGCGATCGTATATTTGCGTGTTGAGCGTTAAGTTTGTTCGCACACCGTGAGCGCGGCAGAGCGCAAAAGCGTCGGACAACTCACGATCGTCGAAATTGTGCGCGTTCATGCGCGCGTTATAAGCACCGGCACCGAAATAAACGGCGTCGGCTCCGGCTGCGACTGCGGCGCGGAGCGCTTCGGGCGAGCCGGCGGGAGCAAGCAGCTCCGGAAGCTTATCAGTTTGCAAGATTATCTCTGAGCTCCTGATTTTCTGCCTTGAGTCTGTTTACGTTTGCTGTGTAGAGCGCGACCTGAGCCTCAAGATTTTTAACCTTTTTTTCAAGTCTGATCTTTTCACAGCAGTAATCAAGCGCGGAAAGAAGCGCCGCTTCCGTCTTTGAGCAGTGTATATTCTTTTTTGTCATCGTATTGATACGATTGTCGAGCTCGTTTACAACATAAGTAACGAAGTCCTCGTTTTCGTCTGTTTTTACAGTCATTGCGATGCCCGCAATTTCAATGTCGTACTTGTCCATTTGTCATTCTCTCCCTATGTCAGATATTTTTGTTCTTCGGGATATTGAAATTCCCGAAAGTCTGATTTATAATAAACATACTGCTCCCATCATAAGAGCATATATATCTATTATAATATAATTGAAGCCGCATTGGAATAGATTTTGTAAATTTTTTCGAAATAGAAATTTTGAAGGATGCGTATTCAAGGATTTTACGGAGCTTGAAATGGAAAACATGAAACGAGTTATACTTTGTAAATACGGTGAGGTTGCGCTGAAGGGCGCGAACAGACCTCAGTTTGAGCACATAATGCTTTCCGACCTTCGACACAAGGCGAAGCGAGTCGGTAATTTTGAGATATATGCCGCGCAGAGCACCGTTTACGAGCCGCTCGATGAATTCGCCGATATTGACGAAATGTTCGAGGAAGCGAAGCATACCTTCGGCTTTTCGGGCATAACGGTAGCCGCCGTTGCCGAAAAGACGCTTGAGGACATTCTTCGCGTTGCCGTTGAATATTTGCCGCAGTTCCTTACGGGCGGCGTTTCTTTCCGCGCCGTTGCAAAGCGTGCGGATAAAAAATTCCCGATGAAATCGCCGGAGCTTGCGGGCGAGGTCGGCTCGGCACTGCTTGAAGCAGTACCGGGGCTCAAGGTTGACTTGAAAAATCCGGACGTGACCGTAATTGTCGAGATCCGCGAAAAGGGTGCGTATCTGCACGCAAATCAGGTTCGCGGCGCGGGCGGACTGCCGCTCGGAAGCAACGGCAGAGCGACACTGCTTCTCTCCGGAGGAATAGATTCCCCCGTTGCCGGCTTTATGATAATGAAGCGAGGCGTTTTCGTTGATGCGGTGCACTTCGAAAGCTATCCCTACACAAGCGAGGAGGCGCTCGACAAGGTGCTCAAGCTTGCGGAAATACTGACCGATTATTGCGGCTCCATGCGCGTTCACGTTATCTCCGTGACTCACATTCAGGAGGAGCTCCGCGACAAATGCGAGGAGGACTACTTTACGCTTCTCTTACGCAGATTCATGATGAAGCTTGCGGAACGTACGGCGGTTGAAACGGGCGCGATGGCGCTCATCACGGGCGAAAGTCTCGGTCAGGTTGCAAGCCAGACTATGCAGGCGATCACCGTTACCGATGCGATGTGTTCGATCCCCGTGCTTCGTCCGTGCATAGGCATGGACAAGGAGGACATCATAGAAATTTCACGCAAGATCAACGCATACGAGACGTCGATTTTGCCGTTTGAGGATTGCTGTACTGTATTTACGCCGCCGCATCCTCGTACACGTCCCGAAATCGAAAAGGTCGAGGCGCAGGAGGCAAAGGTTGACTTTGACGCTCTCTGCGAGGAGGCATGGTCGAGCAGACGCTTGTTTGTTGTGCGCCGCGGACGTGAGCCGATGGACGTAACGGAAAGACAGGCTTGAGTTAACGAAAATATTTCAAAAAGGGTATCTGCCGCAAAGCAGATGCTCTTTTTTTATTTTACTTCGATTTTACTTGCGTTTGGTTACGGATTTTACTCCCGAAAGATAGAATTTGCTTGCAGTCGGAAAGACTGCGATCAAATAAAAGGAGAAAAACATGAAAAAATTTATAATCTTTCTTGCGACTGCGGCAATTTTGTGCGCGTCGCTCGTAGGCTGCGGTGAAAGCAGCGGCGTTTCAACGGACGGCTCAACATCAATGAGCAAGGTGATCGGAGCACTTGGCGAGGCATTCGAAAATGAAACGGGAATTTCGGTGACATATAATGCGACAGGCTCCGGCAGCGGTATTCAAGCTGTGCTTGAGGGACGTTGCGACATCGGACTTTCGAGCAGAGAGCTCAAGGACGAGGAAGCCGCAAAGGGACTCAAGGCAACGGTGCTTGCGTATGACGGAATCGCCGTTATCGTTCATCCGGACAATTCCGTGGAGGACATGGATCTTGAAACGATCGCGAAAATTTACACGGGTGAAATAACAAATTGGAAGGAAGTCGGCGGAAGCGACGCGGAGATCGTGCTTATCGGACGTGAGGCCGGAAGCGGCACAAGAGACGGCTTCGAGTCGATCACAGATACGAAGGACAAGTGCAAATACCGTCAGGAGCTTACCTCGACGGGCGACGTTATAACGACAGTTGGAAGTAACCCCAACGCAATCGGCTATGCATCGCTTGCATCAGTTAAGGACAGCGTAAAAGCGCTGACGGTTGGAGGCGTAGCCCCCTCGGAGGCGAGCGTCAAGGACGGAAGCTACGTGATACAGCGTCCATTTGTGCTTGTGACAAAAAAGGACTCGGCACTTTCCGATGATGCACAGGACTTCTTCGATTACATAACCTCCGGAAAAGTCAACGAGATCATTATAAATGCAGGAGCAGTGCCAGCAAATTGACAAACAAAGCGACGGAGACGGTGCTTCCCCACCGCCGACGTCGCTGTGCTTGCGTGAGGAGTTGTGATGAAGAAAAATAATTTGTTTGAAAATATCGTTCACGGGATATTTTTGGTGCTCGGTTCCGTAACTGTCGGCTGTGTGCTGCTTATAACGGTCTATCTTGTTGTGTCGGGTATCCCCGCGATAAAAGAGATAGGCATTGTTGAGTTTTTGTTCGGCAGGGAATGGGCGTCAACAGCCGAAGAAGCCAAATTCGGAATACTTCCCTTTATACTTACAAGCGTTTACGGTATGTCAGGCGCGCTTTTGATAGGCACTCCGATCGGATTTTTTGCGGCGGTATATCTTTCAAAGGTGGCGAGCAAAAGAGTCAGAAGCATCATGGAGAACGCGGTAAATCTGCTTGCGGGCATTCCATCTGTCGTGTACGGACTTGTCGGAATGCT
The DNA here is from genome assembly GCA_964580615.1 of uncultured Lachnospiraceae bacterium. Classification (GTDB taxonomy): domain Bacteria; phylum Bacillota; class Clostridia; order Oscillospirales; family CAG-272; genus DTU064. The sequence goes on from CAZOMK010000019.1 coordinate 8,749, forward strand.
TGTGCTTGTTCCGTTGATCAGGGAGATTTTCGACGTGCCCGACGGTGCAAGCCTTTTGGCGGCGATCATAGTGCTTGCCGTAATGATATTGCCGAATATAATCAAGGTGTCCGTCACAGCGCTTGACGCTGTGCCCAAGGAATACGAGGACGCGTCGCTGGCGCTCGGCGCAACGCCGACGGAAACGTACTTCAGAGTGTCCGTCCCTGCCGCAAAAAGCGGAATTGCAACTGCCGTTGTGCTCGGCGTCGGACGTTCAATAGGCGAAGCGATGGCGGTTATGATGGTTGCGGGAAATGTTGCGAATATGCCGACGCTTTTCGGAAGCGTTCGCTTCCTTACGACTGCGGTTGCGAGCGAGATGGCGTACTCAAGTCCGGGAAGTCTGCAAAGAAATGCGCTTTTTTCGATAGCGCTCGTGCTGTATCTTTTTATTATGCTGATAAACGCGACGTTGAATTTCTTTTTGAAGCGTGAAAAGGTGAAGTGATATGACAAAACAAAGAAAGATGTTTATTAATATAATGCGGGGACTGATGACGGTGTCCGTTATCCTTACGGCGGCGCTTGTGCTTTTTTTGCTTTGCTACGTTTTGATTAAAGGCTTGCCCAATATTTCGTGGGAATTTCTGTCGGGGAAGCCGAGCTATCTTGAAGATAAGATCGGTATCTTGCCGGACATACTCAACACTCTTTACATCATGGTGGCGACGCTCGTTATAGTTTTGCCGCTCGGAGTCGGCGCGGCGATATATCTCACCGAATACGCGGAAAACAAAAGGATCGTTACGGCGATCGAATATGCGGCGGAGACGCTTTCCGGAATTCCCTCAATCATATACGGACTTGTCGGAATGCTCATTTTTTCAAACAACATCGGCAAAAATTTGATGGCGGGGGCACTGACGCTCGCCATCATGAATCTGCCGACGATAATGAGAACGACACAGGAAAGCTTGAAAACGGTTCCGCAATCGTACAGAGAGGGCGCGTTCGGTCTCGGCGCCGGCAAGTGGCGAGTGATTCGCACTGTCGTGCTGCCCGGATGCGTGGACGGGATCGTAACGGGATGCATTTTGTCGGTAGGTAGGATATTGGGAGAGTCGGCGGCTCTTTTGTTCACCGCAGGCTTCGCTCACAGCCTGAACGGATTCATTGAAGGACTTTCGCGCTCCGGCGCGACGCTTACTGTCGCGCTGTATGTTTACGCCAAGGAGGAGGGCGAATTTGAAGCGGCGTTTGCAATAGCCGCCGTTTTGATGATCTTGACCTTGCTTATCAATCTGTCGGCAACGTGGGTAGGCAAATATTTTGCGAAAAGGAGAAGTATATGAAAAATATAATAACGTCAAAGGACTTGAGCCTTTGGTACGGGGATGTTAAGGCGCTGAAGGAAATAAGCATAGAGCTTCCCGAAAACAGCATAACGGCGCTTATCGGGCCGTCCGGCTGCGGTAAGTCAACCTTTTTGAAAACGCTGAACCGTATGAACGACTTGATCCTCACCGTTAAAATTACCGGCGAGGTCTTATATAACGGACAAAATATTTTCGATAAAGCAGTGGACGTAAACGAGCTGAGACGCGAGATAGGCATGGTTTTTCAAAAGCCGAATCCGTTTCCGATGAGCATATATGACAATGTCGTCTACGGGCCGCGCACGCACGGAGTTAAAAGCCGCGTGAAGCTTGACGAAATCGCAGAGGAGGCACTGCGCGACGCCGCGATTTGGGACGAGGTAAAGGACAGACTGAAAAAGAACGCGCTCGGACTTTCGGGCGGTCAACAGCAACGTCTTTGCATTGCGAGAGCGCTTGCTGTAAAGCCGAGGGTTTTACTGATGGACGAGCCCACAAGCGCGCTTGATCCGATATCAACCTCAAAAATAGAGGAGCTGGCATTGAAATTGAAAGAAAAATATTCTATAATTATGGTAACGCATAATATGCAGCAGGCTGTTCGAATCTCGGACAAAACGGCGTTTTTCTTGATCGGTGAGATTGTTGAGTACGGAGATACGGAGAAAATATTCTCATCCCCGAAGGACAAACGCACCGAGGATTATATTACGGGAAGGTTTGGTTGATTATGAGAAGCAGATTTGACGAACAGCTTAGTCTGTTGCATGAAAAACTGATAGAAATGGGCGCGGAATGCGAAAGTATTATCGCGCTTTCGGCAAAGGCATTGCTTGACGGAAACACGAGCGACGCCGAAAAAGCAAGATCGCAGGGGCATCGCATTGATCAAATGGAACGCGAAATAGAGGGGACCTGTCTGAAGCTGCTTTTGCAGCAGCAGCCTGTGGCAAAGGATCTGAGAACGATATCAGCCGCGCTGAAAATGATCACCGATATGGAGAGAATAGGCGATCAGGCGGAGGATATAGCGGAGATCATTGTTTTTTTGGGCGGCAGAGCGGGCGAGGAATGTCACGGTATCCGCAAAATGGCGGAGGCTACAATAAAAATGGTGACGGACAGCATTGACGCATACGTCCGGAGCGATCTTGATCTTGTGAGGGCTGTCTATGAATACGACGATGTCGTTGACAGCGACTTTTCGGAGATAAAAGCGGCGCTTATCAAGATGATTTCGGAGGATCCGTCGGAGGGCGAGTATGCACTTGACCTTTTGATGATCGCAAAATATTTCGAACGAATAGGCGACCACGCGGTAAATATTGCGGAGTGGATCGAATTTTCCGTCACCGGTATTCATAAGGGGGATGAACAGCTTTGATTTGGTGTGTGGACGATGATAATACGATTCGCGATATAGAAGTTTATACGTTAACGCAGACGGGCTTTGAGGCGCGGGGCTTTGCGGACGGCGCTTCGATGCTCGAAGCCTTGAAGCATGAAATTCCCGAACTCATAGTGCTTGACATCATGCTTCCCGGAAAGGACGGCGTCGATGTCTTAAAGGAGATAAGGAGCGATCCGAAAACGCGCAAGCTGCCCGTTATCATGGCTACAGCAAAGGGCACGGAAATAGATAAAATAACCGGGCTTGATCTCGGAGCGGACGATTATCTTGTTAAGCCGTTCGGCGTGATGGAAATGGTTGCGCGAATAAAGGCGGTGCTTCGCAGATGCGAGTCCGCAAAAGCCGAAAGCGAAGCTGTCACTGTCGGAAAGATCACGTTAAACAATAAATTCAGAACGGTTACAGTCGGTGAAAGAGCAATCGCTTTGACATACAAGGAGTTCGAATTGCTCAAGCTGTTTATGCAAAATCCGAATGTCGTTTTTTCGCGGGACAATATCCTTTCCTCTGTTTGGGGGATCGAATATACGGGCGAAACACGAACGGTCGATATGCATATCAAGACACTGCGGCAAAAGCTGGGCGAGGCGGGCGGTTGTATTGAGACCGTTATCGGAGTCGGCTATAAAATGGAGAAAAGGCAATGAGCAAAAAGATTTTTTATTCGATCATAGCCGTGGCGATGATAGTTTTGCTTTTGAGCCTTATCATTACAAACGGCTTCCTTTATGATTATTTCAACAAGACCCAGGTTGACAGACTGAAGGAGGAGCTTACGCTTGCTTGCGTGGGCGTTGAACGTCTCGGAGAAAGCTACTTTGACGGCTACGATTCATCCGTTTTCAGATTCACCCTTGTCTGTGCCAACGGGGACGTGCTTTACGATTCCGAGGCGGAATCGGCTGAAATGGAAAATCACATCGACCGCGAGGAAATCGCGGAAGCGCTGAAAAACGGTCGCGGAAGCAGTGCGAGGTATTCGTCAACGCTTACGGAGCGCACCTTTTACGAAGCGCTTCGGCTGACAAACGGAAACGTGCTTCGCATTTCCGCAACGCAGGTAACGATCGGCGCGCTTGTCATCGGAATGTCACCCGCGATCTGCGCTGTCATTATTTTTTCGGTCGTTGTTGCGATTTTTTTGTCACAGCGAATGGCAAAGAGCATCGTCAAGCCGCTCAACGAGCTTGATCTTGAAAGCCCGACGGAAAACGACGCTTACGAGGAGCTGACGCCTATCCTTGCGCGTCTTAATTTGCAGCATAAGCAAATAGCCGGTCAATTGCGTGAATTGAAGCAAAAAGCGGATGAATTCAGGCAGATCACATCGTGCATGAACGAAGGCTTGGTGCTTCTTGACGGCAAGGGAACGGTGTTGAGCGCAAACGAAGCCGCCGAAAAGATATTCAATGTTGATATCGACGCTGTCGGCGGCAGCTTTTTAATGTTTGACAGGACGCCAGCGATGACGGCTGCCGTGAAAAAGGCGTTTTCGGGGAAGCACAGCGAATTCCGAGAAGAAAGAAGCGGCGGAGAATATCAGTTTATGATCAGTCCGACTGTGTCGGAGGGGAGCATCATCGGTGTTGTTATTCTGTGCATTGATGTGACGGAAACGGCGTTTGCGGAGCGTAATCGTCAGGAATTCACGGCGAACGTGTCGCATGAGCTTAAAACTCCGTTGCAGTCCATCATCGGCAGCGCGGAGCTGCTCGAAAACGGACTTGTGAAGCCGGAGGATACGTCGAGATTTGTCGGAAATATAAAAAAAGAAGCCTCACGTCTTGTGACGCTCATAAACGATATAATACGTCTTTCTCAGCTTGACGAAAAAACGGAGCTGCCGTCGGAGGAGGTCGATCTTTATGCTGTTGCGTCTGAGGTCGTCGAGGAGCTGACCGGCATTGCAACACAAAGAAACGTTTCAATCTCGCTTGACGGAACGAGCTGTACGATCAGGGGCATCAGGCGTTATCTTTACGAAATAATATACAATCTTTGCGATAATGCAGTCCGTTACAACAAGGACGGCGGCGAGGTCAAAATTGCGATAGAAAAATCGGAAGGCAATGTGATACTCAAGGTCAGCGACACGGGAATAGGAATCCCCGCCGAATATCAGTCGCGCATATTCGAGCGCTTTTATCGTGTTGATAAGAGCCATTCCAAAGAAACGGGCGGCACGGGACTCGGACTTTCGATAGTGAAGCACGCGGTAGCGTATCATAACGGCAAGATCAAGCTTGCAAGCAAGGTTGGAGAGGGAACGACCGTATCCGTTGAGCTTTAACTTGATCGAACAACTGTGATAAAATCAAAAAACGGCATAGCCATTGGCTATGCCGTTTTCTGTTAAAAGCTTTGAAGAGCTTTTCCTGCTCAAGAAAGATTATTCTGCGTCCTCGGCCTGTTCGTCACAGCCGCAGTCGCATTCGTCGCCGCAATCGCAACCGCAGTCACATTCGTCGTCACAATCACAATCGCAATCGTCGAAATCGCAGTCGCAGCAATCGCACTCCTCATCGAGTTCGTCGATATCGTCAAGCTCGACGGTAACCTTAAGATACTTTTTGAATACGCGTTCAAGCACAACCTCCAAAGCTACGAAAGCTCCGATAACGGCTGCGATAATAATAAGCGCGCGCAGTAAACCTTTGTACGGGCAGTTTTTCTTCTTTTCTTCCATTTTGAAACCGCCTCCTTTCTACTGTTGTTAATATTATTATAACACAAAAAGCATTATATGCAAGCAGTTTTTATTAAATTTTATTTATCACGGAGCGAAATTCCGAGCTCTTTTGCGAGAGCGGAGAGCATTTTGTCCGTTGCCTTGTCAGCTTCCTCGTCGGTGAGAGTTCTGTCTGCGGCGCGGAGAGTAACTCTGATCGTAACGCTCTTCTTGCCGTCGCCGAGCTGCTTGCCGCGGTAAACGTCAAATACAGTCGCTTTTTCCGTCAGCTTGCCGCCGGCACGGAGGCATATTTCCTCAATCTTGCCAGCCTCAAGCTCCTCGTCGCAAACGAAGGAGAAGTCACGCGAGGTTGACGGATACTTAGGAAGGTGACGGAACTCATGATGCAGGTTGCGGTTTGCATAGATCGTCTCCATGTCGAGCTCTGCGACGTAGATCTCGCCGGACAGACCGAATGCGTCTGCCACTTCGGGATGAACCTGACCGAGAACGGCAAGAACAGTATCATTGAGCGTGAGCTTCGCGCATCTGCCGGGGTGGAAGGTGGGATTTTCGCGCTCTGTGACAACGCGATATCCGTTAATTCCCGCAAGACCCATGATTCGCTCGCAGATGCCCTTGAGGGAGTAGAAATCGCCCTTGCCGTAGGATCCGATAACGAGAGACTTGTTTTCGATCGGAAGCGTGTCCTTCGACGTGGGAATATAAACAGTTGCAAGCTCATACATGGAAGCGGATTCGTTTTTGTGATTTTGGTTGTGTGAGAGAACATCGAGAATCGAGGGGATAGCCGTCGTTCTCATGATGCTCGTGTCCTCGCCGAGAGGATTTGAAATAACGACGGAGCTTCTGCGGGTGTCGTTTTCGGGCATACGGATCATGTCGTAGAATTTGGGACTGATAAAGGAGAATGTCGCGGATTCCCAAAGACCCATGCCGCAAAGCAGACCGTGAAGAGCTTCCTCGAATTCCTGACGCTCGGTGCGACCGCCCTCCGTCATTCTGATGACGGGCAGAGTTGTTTCGATCTCGTTGTAGCCGTACATACGGATGATCTCTTCTGCGAGGTCGTTCATGCATTCGACGTCGTTTCTCCAAGACGGAACGGTAACGGAGTCGCCGTTTACAGTGAAGCTGAGCTTTTCAAGAACATCTACCATGTATTCGCGCGTGAGCTGAGTTCCGAGGAAGCGGTTTATGCGCTCATAGTCGAAGGGAACGGTGCGAAGCTCGCGCTTGCCGGGATATTCGTCTATAACGCCGTCAACAACGTCACCTGCACCGAGGAGCTGTACGAGCTCGCAAGCGCGGAGAAGCGCGGGCATAGCGTTTTCGGGATCCATACCCTTTTCAAAGCGCGCGCTTGACTCTGTACGGATGTTCATAGTCTTAGCCGCGCGGCGAACGGATACGCCCTCAAAGTTAGCGGATTCAAAGATAACGGTTGCGGTTTCGTCCGTTATCTCGCTGTTTGCGCCGCCCATGACGCCTGCGAGCGCGACGGGCTTGTTATCGTCGGCGATGACGAGCATGGAGGATTTAAGCGGACGATCCTCGTCGTTTATGTCGAGGGACTTGTACATTTCGCCGTCATAAGCGCGGCGAACGTGAATGTGTGCGCCGTTAAGACACTTGTAGTCGAACGCGTGCATCGGCTGACCGTATTCAAGCATGACATAGTTTGTGATGTCAACGATGTTATTGATCGGACGGACGCCTTCCGCGCGAAGTCTCATTCTCATCCACAGCGGAGAGGGCGCGATCTTGACGTTTTTGACAGCCTTAGCGCAGTAACGAGGGCAGAGATCCTCCGCCTCAATGTCAACCTTGATGTAGTTTGTAACGTCATCGCCGTCGCCGAGGGGCTTGACCTCAGGGGTCGGGATGTGATACGGACGCCCGAAGGTTACGGCAGCCTCCTTTGCCAAGCCGATAACGGAAAGGCAGTCGGGACGGTTGGGAGTGATCTCGTAATCGACGACGATGTCGCGGAGCATGAGCGCGTCGCGGATGTCGTGTCCCACCATGTCGGCAAATTCTTCGCCGAGGATGCAGATGCCGTTGTTGTCGTTACCGGGCATATCATGGCTTGTCAGGTTAAGCTCGCCGATGGAGCAGAGCATACCGTCCGACGGTACGCCGCGAAGCTTGCCGGACTTGATCTTTACTCCGCCGGGGAGCAGTGCGGGCGCTTTTGCGGCGGGGACGATAGCGCCCTCGAAAACGTTCTGAGCGCCTGTTACGATCTGACGGAGCTGACCCTCTCCGCAGTCCATCATGCATATCTGCAAATGATCGGAGTCGGGGTGCTTTTCAATGGAAACGATCTTGGCAACGACAACGTTTTCGATGTCCTCCGCCAAGGTTTCCCAGCATTCAACCTTGCTTCCCGTATCGGTCATACGGTCTGCAAATTCTTTTATCGGGATGTCGCTGACTTTGGTGAAGTCACCGCACCAATTGTATGAAAGTTTCATTTGTTATACCGTTCCTTTCGTTGAAATCAGAACTGACCGAGGAAGCGCAGGTCGTTTTCGTAGAGCAGGCGCATATCGTCGATGTGATATTTGAGCATGGCGACGCGTTCGATGCCTATTCCGAAGGCGAAGCCGGAGAATTCGTCCGGATCAATGCCGCAGCCGCGGAGCACGTTCGGGTGAACCATGCCGCATCCGAGCACCTCGATCCAGCCTTCGTTTTTGCAGAGACGACAGCCCTTTCCTCCGCAGGAGAAGCAGGAAACGTCAACCTCTGCCGAGGGCTCCGTGTAGGGGAAGTGATGCGGACGGAAGCGGATCTGAGTGTCCTTTCCGAAAAGATTCTGCGCGAAAACGAGAAGCGTTCCGCGAAGGTCGCCCATTGTTATTCCGCGGTCAACGACAAGCCCCTCAAACTGATGGAAAAGGGGAGAGTGCGTTGCGTCAACCTCGTCCGAACGGTAAACACGTCCGGGTGAAACTATGCGGATCGGGGGCGCTTTTTTCTCCATTGTACGGATCTGTACGCCGGATGTCTGAGAGCGAAGAAGGATATTTTCCGTGATGTAGAAGGTGTCCTGCGTGTCGCGTGCGGGGTGACCTTCGGGCATATTGAGTGCTTGGAAATTGTAATAATCAAGCTCGACTTCGGGGCCGTCAACAACGCTGAAGCCCATTCCGAGGAAGATGTTTTCCATGTCGCGCTGAACCTTTGCGAGCGGATGACGCTCACCGACGTCGGGCAAGCGAGACGGCATCGTAACGTCGATGCGCTCGTCGGCGAGCTTCTTTGCGAGAGCGTTTGTTTCGGCGTCAGCCTTTTTAACGGCAAGCTCGCTTTCGATTGCGGCACGAACTTCATTTGCAAGCGCGCCTATAACGGGGCGTTCTTCGGGTGAGAGCGCGCCCATGCCGCGCAGAACGGCAGTCAGCTCACCTTTTTTACCGAGATAGCGTATACGGAGAGCTTCAAGATCAGCGTCGGGCTCGCCGAGGAGCGCAAGCGCTTCCGATTTGATGCTCAAGAGCTTTTCTTTCATGTGATCTGTCCTTTCGGTTATGAAAATATATTTTATTTCGGATGATTTCGGGTGAAAACAAAAAAAGTTCCGCCCCAAAAATTGGGACGGAACGTAATTCCGCGGTACCACCCGTATTCTTGCATAGAGCAAGCACTCTTTGAGTCTGTAACGGGACTGCCCGTACCTCGCTACTTTAATTTCACGCGGTCTGCTCCGAAGGGAAATGCTCATGAACCTTCATCGCGCCGTTCTCAGCCGTGACGGCGCTCTCTTTGAGATGAAATTGGATCAATCGCTGACTTCATCAC
>CAZOMK010000020.1:0-17524 GCA_964580615.1 uncultured Lachnospiraceae bacterium
TGTCGAGCGTCGTGAGGCGGAACATTTCGCCCGCGCCCTCACAGTCGGAGCAGGTCACGATCGGGGTATGAACGTACACGAAGCCGCGATCCTGGAAGAAGCGATGGATCGCCATTGCCGCAACGCTGCGGACGCGGAACACAGCGGAATATGTTGCCGTGCGAGGGCGCAGATGCGCGATCGTGCGGAGATATTCCATTGTATGCCGTTTGTTCTGAAGCGGATAGTCGGGCATTGATGTTCCCTCCACCGTTATTTTTTCGGCATGGATCTCAAAGGGCTGCTTTGCGTTCGGCGTAAGCATGAGCTTGCCGACAACGTGCAGTGAGCAACCTATATTTTGACGTGCGATCTCGTCATAATTTTCAAGTTTTGCCGCCTCGAAAACTATTTGCAGGTTCGTAAAATAGCTTCCGTCATTAAGCTCAATAAAGCCGAATGCGTTGGACGCACGCATTTTTCTTGCCCAACCGACAACGTGTAGGGTCTTATCCGCGTAGGTTTCGGGAGATGCCCATATTGATTTAATCGAAGTTACGTCTTTTCTTTCCATAGTTGTTCCTTGGTTATCCTTTCCGGAGCCGCATTTGCAAGTTAAAAGCATTAAAATTTTCAAAATCAGCGCATGCGGCTTTTATATTATAGTGTATCACGCTTAATTTTGCAAGATGTAAATCAAAATAATTTATTTTTTTGTATTCCAAAAATCGAAAAGTATGCGTTTTTCGGATCTGACGTCGCCGATATATCGCAGCTTTGCCCAATGATCGGGGAAAAGCGCCCTGTATTCGCCGGAGCCGAATCTGTCGTCGATGAGAAGAACGACGCCTCTGTCCGACTCGCCGCGTATGACACGTCCCGCCGCCTGAAGCACCTTGTTCATTCCGGGGAACATATACGCAAACTCATGTCCGCGCTCGCAGATCGCATCAAAATGATCGCGCCGCAGATTAAGCTCCGCGGAGATCTGCGGGAACCCGACGCCGACAATGACAGCGCCCGACAGCCTGTCGCCCGGCAGGTCAACGCCCTCGGAGAAAAGCCCTCCCAAAACGCAAAAGCCGACGTGCGAGCGTGTCTGTGACGGCTCGAACCGCGAAAGGAAGTCCTCCCTTTCCGACTCGCTCATGTTTTTCTTCTGCACCGTCACCTCAAAGCCGCGCGAACGCGCCACAGTCGAAAACGCGTCCGATATAAGCGTCAGATACTTATATGACGGCAAATAGCAGATGTAATTTCCCGTCTTTGCTTCCGCCAAAGCCGATATCATCTCGACGATCAGCCCCGCCGTGCTTTCTCTGTCCGCAAGACGGGTGCTCACCCTGTCTGCCGCCATGATGCAGAGATTGTCAATGTCATACGGCGACGGAAGCTCAAGCGAATCTCCCTTTTTGCCGATTCCGAGCGAATACATGAAGTAGTCGGGCGGCTGCAAGGTCGCGGAAAACAGGACTGCCGCGTGCGCGCGCGATAGCGATTTGTCTATATGCGCCGACGGATCAAGGCAAAGATGCCTGCACTGAATATCACCGCCGAACACCTCAACGAAGGTAACATGATGCTTGTCAAACGCATCCGCCGACGACGCAAAATCGGACAGCTCCGCATACGCCTGCGAGATCTTTTTGTACGTTCGGCGCTTCGCGTCGTCAACGCCCTTTTCGCCCCTGATCTCACGCAAAAATCGTCCGCACAGCTCGCCCGCGTTCTTGGCAAGAGCGCAAAGCGCCGTCTGCGGCTCGCTTTCAAGCGCATATCCGGACTCGCTTCCGTCCGACGCTTCCGTTATGTTCTCGGACGCAAGCGCGCGCAGACCGCGTATGCCGTCCGCAAGCGCCGTGAGCGCTTGTGTCAGCTCCGGATCAACGCCCTCCGTCAAGGCTTGAAGCTTTTCCGCCGTCGAGAGCTTCAGCGACGACGAATACATCGCGGAAGCGCGATCAACAAGGTTATGCGCCTCGTCGCAAAGAAAAAGATATTTTTCCGATTTATGCGTATTTTCGTCGCCGTCCACAAAGTAGCGTCTGAAATATACCTTCGGGTCAAAAACATAGTTGCAGTCGCAAACGATCACATCGCAAAGCTCCGATGCATCAAGCGACAGCTCGTAAGGGCAGACCTTGTGCTTTTCCGCAACCTCGGCAACAGTCGTCGCCGTGATGTGACGTCCGCTCCCGCGCTTTATTATAAGCTCGGAAAGCGCGCCCTCAGCTCTGTCGTAATGTCCCTTTGCGCGCGGACAAAAATCGGCGGAGCAATACGAGCCGGGGTACAGCGTATTTCGTCCGAAAGGGCATATTCTGTCACGTGCGAGCACCGTTATCGTCCTGACCGACGGCAGCTCGCGCAAGAAAATGTCAAGCGCCTTTTCCGCCGATTCAGCCGTTGATGATTTTTGCGTCAGATAAAAAACTCTGTCAATGTATGCCGCTCCGAGCGCCTTAAACGACGGGTAAAGCGACGCCGCCGTTTTTCCCGTTCCCGTCGGAGCTTCGATGAGCGCACGTCTGCCGAGACGCGCGGCTCTGACAACGGCTGTCATAAAATCGCGCTGCCCCTCGCGCACGTCCGAATACGGAAACCTGAGCTGAGAAATAAGCTCTTTTTTCAAGCTTCGCTCGCGCTTCAAATGATATTTCGCCCATTTGTTATACCTTGAGAGCATTTTTTCCGTTTCCGATTTCAGCTCGGACACATCAAATCCGCATTCAAAGCTTCTTGCTTTGCCTTCGTTTTTCGGCTCGTATGTGATCCTCACCGCCGCCGACGTCTTAGACTCCGCCCGACACCACATATACGCATACAGTATCCCCTGCGATATATGCGACGACGGGATCCTGTCCGCGCCGCCGTAAAACGTGCCCGAAACAGTCTTGATCTCCTCGATCACATCGACCCGATCGCCCGTGTGTATCAGATCCGCCCTGCCGGACAGAATATACCTGACACCGTCGAGCAAGAATTCACATTCGAGCGGCACCTCTGTCAGCACATCCGCAGCGGCGGCATCGGCAATACGCTTGTGAACAAGCTCGCCGTCCTGTGCGGACAGTCCGTATCCGCCGCCGATGTCTCCGCCTCTGCAAACGGAATCCGTCAGCTCACGTACAGTCAAAAAGACAGTATTTGTGTCGTGATCGTATTTAACGTTCACGGAGCGTATCACCTCCTTTGATACTGTAAAATTATCCATTATGATTATACAACAATTCATCATGGCTTTCAAGCGATATCGGAAGAACGCGAAAAAAATACATCCATTCGATTGCAGTGTATTGACAGTTAAAGACGGGAATGATATAATTTAATGATACAGAACATACGTTTCTTTAGCGAAAAGGAGGCATCTATGAAGGACGACAAAATGTCCCGCGACGATTTTTGGGATCTGCGTTCGCTTTTGCCGCAAAAGCGTCCACCCGTCATGCATCAGCCGAGCACCGACACCGAGCCTGTTACAGTCGAAGTCGGCGAGCCGGACGCAAGCAAGGATACAGCCTCACTTTCGCTCAGATTTCGCGAGGTCAAGCCGACGGACAGGAGCAGTCGTGAGGTCAAGCCTGCCGAACGAAACAGAAATTTGCTTGAATACGTCCCCGATCACGGACTGATCAAAAAAGTAACAATACTGCGTTGGTACACAAAATACAGCTTTTACGAGCAGTTTCGCTTCGACGCCGTTAGATGCAAAGCCATTGAAGGAAAGCGGTGCGCTCATGTCCCGTTTTTTTCGTACACGCCGCAGTACCGTCAGATGAATCAGTCACAGCTTGAATATTACTTTTATTGGCGCTCAGAATGCAGGCGCGGAATTTTTCACGAAGCCGATTTCGCATACGTTTTATTATACATTTACGAGATCATCAATGTTTACACGCCGAGCGCCGACCTCTCCGACAACAAAAACGATACGTCGTTCGACGAAAAATCGTTTGCACTCGATATGCTCACTTCGATCTGGCTGAACTACCGAGGCAAATACAAGGCGCTTGACAAATACCTTTCCGAATGGCTGCCTGATTTTTGTCTGATAAATCGTCTGCCGCCGCCAACGGAAAAGCTTTCTCCCATACTTCCCGCAATAATGGCGACAGCGTCCCTTCGCGAATTTTTCATCAGCGACGCTCCCCTCTCGCCGTCGTCGCTTATTGCTTTTTCATGCAGCTACGATTGGAAAAAAAGCAAATACATCTCTGAGGGGTCGGACGAGCTCAGATCCGAATTTCAAGCTCTCATCGAGGGCGCGCTTCGCGGCGTCTCCGAGGCAAAAGACTAACGCTTCAAGTCCGATTCGCTTAGAACGGTACGCGCCTCGCGAGACGCCTTTTGCGGCTCTCTTTGCGCGCACAGCATCAAGCGCAGGATCGACATCGAATACGTCTCGTTTTCACGCAGTGTTGAGCTGCGCTCGCTTGTGACCGCCGTCGTCAAATATTCCGAAAACAAGCTGCGCGCACACTTCGGTATCAAATCACGCCTCAAGGTGGACGGTCTTGATGACGCCGCAAAAGCCGTCATCGACGCTTATTTTCTTTCCGTATACCCGTCCGACAGGCATTGTTCGTCAAAAACAGAGGAAAAGCTTCGCGAGGAGCTCTACTACGATGAAATGTACGGCGCGCTGTCCGTCGGAATAGACGAAGCAGAGGCAAAACGCCTTGAGGACATATCATGGTCGGTCACGGAACGGCTCACCGCCGACGATTACGTCGAAGCGGAGGCAAAATACGAGCCCTCCCCCAACGAATACATCCCGAAAATCGAAAATACGGCTCCGATCGAAGTCGATGCCGACTTTTGCGACGTGCAGGAGCTTGAAGAAAAAAGCGCGCTTTCCGCGCTTCACCTCGACGTGCTCGGCAAAATACACGCGTCAGATCCGGACGAAGCTGCCGAAATCTGCCGCCGCGAAGGACGTTACCTCGATGAGATCGTATCCGAGATCAACGAATACGCCGTTGACAGCATCGGTGACGTTTTGATCGAGACGGAAAACGGAGCTTACGTCACAATTGATGATTACGCCGACGAGATCGGTGATATACTGCAAGGAAACTGAGAAAGGGACAAAAATGGCAGAACACATCAAAAAAGTACCAAAACGCATACTATCCCGCCTTATGAGCTCGCTTTCCGCAGGCGTCGTCCCGCGATCCGGAGCTCCCTACATCGCGATCGGACGTCAGGACGAGATAGAATCACTGCTTTCCGATCTCGACCGAGTTGCCGACGGCGACGCTTCGATGCGTCTTTTGATCGGTCGCTACGGTTCGGGAAAAAGCTTCCTTATTCAGCTTATGCGCGGTTATGCGCTCGATCGCGGCTTCGTATCTGCGGACTGCGATCTGTCAACGGAACGCAAGCTTTGCGGCACAAACGGCGTCGGCATCGCAACCTATCGCGAGCTTATGCGTAATCTCGCGACAAAAGCGTCGCCCGACGGCGGAGCCCTCCCGTTGATCCTTTCGTCATGGATATCGGACATAAAAGCCTCCGTCTTAAACGAAGGACTTTCGATAGATTCCCCCGAATTCGACGGCGCGGTCAGAGCGAAAATACACGCCTCCGTCCGTAAGCTCGAATCAGGCGTCGGCGGCTTCGATCTCGCGCTCGTGCTTTCAACATATTTCGACGCTTGCGAAGCCGATGACGAGATCAAAAAAAGCGCTTGTCTGCGCTATCTCCGCGGCGAATTCGCAAACAAAACCGAGGCTCGCGCCGCCATACACGGAATAAGCTCCGTTATCGGTGACGATAACTGGTATGATTCCATAAAGCTCATCTGTCGTCTCGTAACCTCCATCGGCTACAAGGGACTTGTCGTTTTTATAGACGAATGTGTCAATCTCTATAAGATCCCCAACCGCATCAGCCGCGAAAACAACTACGAAAAGCTGCTTATGATGTTCAACGACACTCTTGAGGGACGCGCGGAAAATCTGATGCTCGTTTTCGGCGGCACTCCGCAGTTCCTTGAGGATCGCAGGCGCGGTCTTTTCTCCTATGAAGCACTGCGTTCGCGTCTGTCCGACGGAAAATACGACACCGGCAAATACAAAAACATGATTGGTCCCGTGATCCGTTTACGCAGACTTTCCGACAATGAGCTGTACGCGCTTATCCTGCGCGTCACGTCGCTTCATGCCGAGCATTATTCATGGACGCCGCGCGTCACAAACGAGGACGCGCAAGCCTTCCTCACAGCGGCGACATCTGCGGCGGGCGCCGATCTTATGATCACCCCGCGCGAGATCATCCGCGACTATATTTCGGTTTTGAACATCCTTTATCAAAATCCCGACGCGACGTTTGAATCGGTGATCGGCGACGGGATCAGCTTCACTCCCAACGCCGAAGCAGGCGCGGACGAGGCTCCCGCCGAGGTCACTGCAGACGCGGAGGTCAAGCACGTCTCCGCCTTCAATCCCGAAGATATAATCATATAAAATAAGGCGGTTTCTGTCATGAGATACGGACATCTTACAAGCGCGGAGGAGGTCTTTGAGCTTTTTTCGCCGTTCATTCAGGAATACATTTACTCTCGCGGCTGGGATAAGCTGCATGAGGTTCAGCTTGCCGCCGCAGACACGATATTCACAACGGATCACAATCTGCTTATCACATCGGCAACTGCTTCCGGCAAAACCGAAGCCGCCTTTTTCCCGATACTGTCACAGTTTTACGACGATCCGCCCTCATCGGTGCACTTTACATCGCCCCTCTGAAAAGTCTCATAAACGATCAATTTTCAAGAATAGACGAGCTGCTCTCGATGACGGGCATCCCCGTCTTTCATTGGCACGGCGATGTTGCACAGTCGCACAAGTCCAAGCTTTTGAAAAATCCCGCCGGTATTCTGCAAATAACGCCGGAATCGCTTGAATCCATGCTGATGAACAGATCAAACGACATCCCGCGTATTTTCGGAGATCTGCGCTACGTCATCATCGACGAGATCCACACGCTGACCTCCTCGGACAGAGGAAATCAG
Organism: uncultured Lachnospiraceae bacterium; assembly: GCA_964580615.1. GTDB lineage: Bacteria > Bacillota > Clostridia > Oscillospirales > CAG-272 > DTU064. The sequence goes on from CAZOMK010000020.1 coordinate 6,992, forward strand.
GTTATTTGCCAGATCGAACGCATCGCAAGAAAGATCGGACATTTACCGCGCAGGATCGGGCTGTCAGCGACAGTCGGCGACACGGAGCTTGCCGCAAAATGGCTTTCGGGAAGCGACACTCGCGTCTGCGACATTCCGCACGTGACGCCGAAGCCGATACGCTGGAGGCTCGGTCTTGAGCATTTTTATCTTGCGGACGAAAGCACGGTGAAAATTGGAACGCACGAGATCCGCAAGGAGCCGTCCCTCGGTGATCTTTCCCCCGCACCGGGCGAAACTCCCACCGTCATTGATCCCGGCTACGAATACGTCTACGATTGCGTCCGCGACAAGCGCGCGCTTGTCTTTTCAAATTCGCGCGAGGAAACGGAATACGTTTGTGCAACACTGCGTCAGATCGCCAAAAACAGAGGCGAGGATGACATTTTTCTCATACATCACGGCAATCTCTCCGCGTCCATACGCGAGGAGGCGGAGATCCTTTTGAAAAGCGATGAGCATCGCATGGTCGCGTGCGCGACAACGACAATGGAGCTCGGCATCGACATAGACAGGCTTGAGCGTATCGTTCAAAACGGCTCACCGAATTCTGTTTCGAGCTTCCTGCAACGTCTCGGACGCTCCGGTCGCCGTGACGCTCCGCCCGAAATGATGATGGTTTTCCGAGAAGAACCGCATCTGCCGAACACTCCGCTCCCCCAGCTCATTCCGTGGGAGCTGTTACGCGCGATTGCAATAATCGAGCTTTACATTGGCGAACGCTTTATCGAGCCGCCGACAGTCAAAAAAATGCCGTTTTCGCTTTTGTTTCAGCAAACGCTGTCAATACTCGCGTCATGCGGAGAGCTTTCCCCCGCAAGACTTGCGGACTCGGTGCTTTCACTGCCGCCGTTCACCTCCGTTGAACGCGAGGACTACCGAACACTGCTCATCTCGATGATAAAAAACGACTTCCTCGAAATCACCGAGGAAGGAACGCTTATAGTCGGAATCCGCGGCGAGCGCATGACGGCAGGCTTCAAATTCTATGCCGTTTTCAAGGATTCCGAGGATTTTACAGTCCGCTGTGAATCGGACGAGATCGGCACGATCACTGAAGCGCCTCCCGTCGGAGACAGATTTGCGCTTGCAGGCAGAGTTTGGGAGGTTGAGGAGCTTGACATTCCGCGCAAGCTGATATACGTCCGCGCCATTGAAGGAAAAATGGAGATCTCTTGGCCGGGCGAGCTTGGCGAAATACATACGAAAATACTTGAAGCCATGTATCGCGTGCTTTCGGAGGACAAGGTCTATCCTTACCTGAAGCCGCGCGCGGCGGCACGTCTCGACATGGCACGCCATCTCGCACGCAACACAAATATGCTTTCGTCGCCCGTCGTTTCACTCGGCGGACTCACATACGCCGTTTTCCCGTGGCTCGGAACGCGCAGCTTCCGCACGCTCAGACGTTACATTTCCAAAAACGCAAAGCGCTACGGCATATCGGGAATAGAGTTTGAGGGCTGTTATTTCATGACCTTCAAATGCGAAAGCGGCAGCATTGACGCACTTCTGTCTGCAATAAAGCGCGACTTTTGTCACGGGATCGACACCGATGAGCTCGTCGGCGAAAACGAAATGCCCGTCTTTGACAAATACGACGAATATGTCCCGTCCGAGCTTTTGCGCCGTGCGTATTCGCACGAGCGCTTACGAACAGACGAGATCGCCCTCCGCGCCGCAAACAATTGGACGATATAAAAATCAAAAAAAGCACGCTTTCGCGTGCTTTTTTGTATTGTTATTCAAATGTAAACGTTGGAGAATAAAACGAATTCGGGCCGCAGAACACTTCAAAACGATATATTCCGGGAACAATCAGAGGTCTATCATTATGTGTAATACATTTTTTCATATAAGTCAATGTTGTTTCCGGCTCGTATGAACGCCAATTGAATATATTGAAGTCAAAATAGCTTGTGCCGTATTTTATTATGATCCAGCTTTCTGTTTCTTCGTCCCATTTTTCAAGATACGGCATAATAAATACGTCAAAACATTTTCCGTTCAAATTCTTTACGGTAATATCTATTGACAGCGTATCAACAGAATATGTGCTTTTTTCGAGAGTAACCTCAATATTGTCGTAATCTTGTTCCATATCCTCCGGCGCATAAGTTTTCAGTGTGACCGGGAAAAGTTCCTTTTCCGCCACAGGGACATGCGCCGGTGCCGTCCCCGGATCATATCCCAAAACATACCTGCGACTTTCCGTTTCAGATGTATTTTCGGTGGTGTCCGTTGTATCCTCCGGCGAATAATTTTCCGCGCATGAAACAATACAGATGAGCAAAATAAGTATAGCCGAAACAAATACCGGTATAATTTTTTCATATTAACATCCTCCTAAATTTATTTGTTGGCTGTTATACGACCGCATATCAATGAATAAAACTGAGAATGAAACAACACACTTATACTATTTTCAGATTCCGAATTACTGTAATACCCATATGTGCCACGATGAACTCCTATACAATTATTGTATGTAGTATATACAGGTCCTCCGCTCATTCCTGATGCAGACAAATTTGTGTGTCCTAAATTATATCTTAAACCATCTAAAAACTCCAAAGTCTTCCCGTTGGTTGATTCCAAATAATACTTAGGATATCCGGTAAGTCTCACCGATGTGTTCAATTCAACAGCTTCAGCAGGAATACAATTGAAATAAAATTCTCTGTTTACAGACTCCGCAAGTTCAATAACGCAATAATCATATCTTGCACGTACATCTAAAATTTCCGATGTATACCCATAAGACCAATACTGTTTTTTGCACTTACTCGAGGAGAATTTAATGTTGCAGAATGTTGATCGTAATGAATTTCAGTACTCATCAAAGTCGCCCCAGAGATTATTTTCTCAGTATCGTAATTCTCTAAAGGAAGAAAACAATGTGCCGATGTCACAACAACTCTATCACTAACTAAAAAACCACTTCCACCCGAAGTATGATCAATTATACCATCATCGTCAGTATCATAATATGCCAAAACATAAACTACGGCAGAGGTTGGCGTACCGGCAACCGGCGGAGTAGTAACAAACGATGGCGGAAGGGCACTTGCTTCTATTTGAGACTTTGTTGACATCTGTGCAACTTGACGTTCTGTAAAAAAACGCCATGTTTCAGACGAGTCGCTCTTTGTTTCATAATGTGTTGAAAACTCCTTAGAATCAAAATCATACTCTAAATAAGCATATTGATCCTCGTCACAATCTTCCGACGCAAAAGCAGCAGCAATAGATACAGGAAGCATCATTGCCACTAAAATCATACAAACTAAAGTGGCAATCTTATTGTTTTTTGAAAATTTGTTCCATATAGCCAAGTTCCTTTACAATTTAGTTTCAGTTGCTAATTCAAGTATATGTAAATTTCAATTCATTGTCAATACTAAATTTGCAAAACAGCACAAAAAAGCACGCTTTCGCGCGCTTTTTTGTGCTGTTTTATCGTCTGCCGTCGGGTTTGCCGCCTCCGGGTCTCTCTCCGCCGGGATCTCCGTCCGGTTTTCCGTCTGGTTTATCGCCTCCGCCGAAGCCGCCCATGCCACCGGACGATCCGTCAAGATAGCCGTCCATTTTGACGACAGTAGACTTAATTCCGACCGTAATCGTATATTCTCCGCTGTCGCCGATTTCGGGCGATGTCAAAACGATCGAGGAAAAGGACTTTTGCGGCGTATACGACAAAACGGTCTCGCCGCTTGAATTTTTGACCGTTATTTCAACTCCCGCCGAGCCGGAAGCGTTTATCATCATCGCCCCCTGCGTTGCTGACGTAAAGCCCTCTGCCATTCCGGCAGCGCCGACAGCGACGCAAATTCCGCCTGTAACGTTTGCGCTTGTTCCGTAATCAATTGCGCCGTTAGCGCTGTTTGTCGGGCCGTCAATGTATATTTCGCCGCCTGCGACGTTAAAGCTGCCGTTTGAATCGACTCCGTCGCCATCCGCGTTAACATATATCTTGCCGCCCAAGATATTTATGCTGTACATATCGTCGCCGTCCTGCATTCCGCCGAAGCCTCCGAAGCCTCCGAAGCCGCCCATGCCGCCTCGCGTCGATTCCGTTCCGCCTGCCGCGTTGATGCCGTCATCCGAAGTGCGGACGTTGATCTCGCCACCCGCTATCGTGACCGTCACGCCCTCGATGCCCTCGTAGCTGACCTCAACGTTAACTGTGCCGCCCGAAATCGTCAGCTCCGTATCCGAATGCAGACCGTCATCGCCCGTTTTTATATCAAGTTTACCGCCCGTCACTGCAAGCTTGCCCGCGGAATGAAGCGCATCATCGGCGCAGTCAAGCTTGAGCACACCGCCATTCACGATGAGCGCCGCATCCGACTTGATCCCCTTCGTGCTTACTGTCGTATCGGTCGATGACGCTTCATCACGTCTGCCGAAGCCGCCGAAGCCCATGTCATCGGTGTGCGTTCTGCCGTTTTCGTTGCCGCCGCCCGTCACAAAAGCAAGCTCGCCGCCGTCGATCTGAACTGACGCGGACGCGTCGATCCCGTCGCCCTCCGTCACTGCGTTTATGCTTCCGCCGGAAACGTAAACAAGTCCGAGACTTGCATCCTTACTGTTTTCCGAGTGTATCCCGTCCTTGCCCGACGTAAGAATATATTCGCCGTCTGCCACGCAAACACGATCGTTGGCGGAAATCGCGTGCTTTGCCGCCGTAACCGTATATTTTCCGCCCGTAAATTTTGCGTCGTCCTTTGATACGATGCCGTGACCGCATTCGGATGCGACTGTCAGCGATCCCGTGCCGTTGAATGTGATATCGTCCTTGGAATAGACAGCCGAATCGACGCCTTCTTCCGTTTCTTCAAATTCACCGACCGAGGAAAGTCTGTTTTCGCTTCCCTCGGTAAGCGTAACGAACACCTTATCCGCCGACATGACGTACAGCGCCGCCGTTCCGATCGCTTCCACGTTCGCACCGTCAAGCACGAGCACGAGTTTATCCGTTTTCTCCGCATTAACGACGATGCTTCCGCTTGAAAGCGTGCCGGAAATGACGTAAACGCCCTCGTCCGTTATCGTTACGACGTCGCCGTTTATGTCAACGGCTTCGCCGTCCGCATCGGAGGCGCCGTCCGCGAGCGATATATACACCGCTTCGCCGTCGTCATATTCGGTTCTGAAATCGCGCTTCGAAAAGATGTCGGCGGCGTCGATCTCGTCGATCGCACCGTATTGGACATCAAGCGTGTTGCCGTTGCCGTCCGTGTACTTTATGTTTCCGTCCTCGTCTGTAACGGCATTGATTCCGTTGCCGTCACCGTTGCCGCACGCGACAAGCAAAAGCGAAAAGCAGAGCAATATCGCAACAAAAGCTTCCTTTTTCTTCATAATGTTTATTTCTCCGATGCAAAGCATTGCAGTTTTTATCTGTGCTTCAATTATAAACACTGTTTATTAATTCTGTCGGGACTGACGGCGAAAGCTTCCTGATTTTTGCGTGAACAAAGCGTGAATCAAAAGAGCTGTAAAAACAGCGAGTTTTTACAGCTCCGATAAGCTTATTTGTTTGGCAGTCGTCCGTAAGCGTAAAAATGAGACTTCCAATATTTTTGATTGAGATCCGCATACGAAACAGAGCTTCCGCAATGTATCATTTGACCGTCTCCGATATAGATTCCGACGTGCGACACGCCCGTTGTCGCGTATGTACCCTTAAAAAAGACGAGATCACCCGGCTTTAGCTGTGACGAAGAAACCTTCGTGCAAAGCTTATATATGTTTTTTGCGTTTGTCCTGCCGATATTTATTCCGATGCCGCTGTTATTAACGACCCATGAAACGTAGCCGGAGCAATCAAACGAGGTTTTCGGTGAAGATCCGCCCCAAACGTATTCATATCCGAGATATTTTTTCGCCTCCGCCAAAAGCAACGAAAACTGCTCCTCCGTCAGCGCCGGAGGGAGCTTTTTTGTTTCCTGAGGCGTATCCTTTTTCGGCTTTGACACAGACGCGGAATCGTTCTTTTTCGCAGGCTCCAGTTCCGGCTCCTTGAGCGGCGGCAGCTCCTTTTGGGACTTTGCCTTTTGAGCCTCCGGCTTCAGCTCTGAAACGTCGATCGAAAAAATCGACTCTCCGCCCGCGGGAGCATACATTTCCCTGTCCGCGGCGTCGGACGCCAAAGCATACGACTGAGCCGTCTCGCCGACAGACGTTTCGATCAATTCGCGGGAACTCATTGTATCCGATCCGCACAAAAAAATGATCGCAGATGCCAACACCGCGCAAGTCACGCACTGCTTTATCATAAAACGTCCTCCTTTTTCGAAAGCTCAAAAACACATCGTTTTATTGTATCACAAATATCTGTCGGTTGCAAGAAAAACAAAAGGCAGGACGAAGTCCTGCCTTTTGTTTTTGGGGGATGGTGGATTCGGACCACCGAAGTGAAAGCACAACAGATTTACAGTCTGCCCCCTTTGGCCGCTCGGGAAATCCCCCATATATGTGAGCCGAACGACTCACATAAGCTGGTGATCGGAGTCGAACCAACAACCTGCTGATTACAAATCAGCTGCTCTGCCATTGAGCCACACCAGCGTATGTCGCTTTTTCTGCGACGCAAATGATTATACCATAACCTCACCGTTTTGTCAACACTTATTTTTATTTTTTTATTTGTTTTTTTCAGGCTAAAAAAAGCGTCGTTTTTCCATTTATTTTCGCTGATAATTTCGTCTGCTCCGCGCACAATAAGAGCACGGTGATAACCGACAGAAAAGCAAACGAAAGCGAGACAAAACAATGGACGTAATCGAAAACCGTCAGGATACGGCAGCGGAGCTTTATGCAGAGGTCAGAAGATCCTCTGTAATGGGGATCGAATCAATACTGACGCTGATGCCGAAGGTCGAGTGCGACGAGCTTAAATCCGACATGACGGCACAAATGAACGGCTACGGCCTTTTCAGAGAGCGTGCGGAAAGCGGACTGTCGCTTTGCAATGCCGAAGCGGAAAAGGAAAAAGCAAGCAAGGTTTTGGCTGCGCGAATGGGTATCGCCGCCGAAACGATACTTGACACATCCTCGTCGCACATCGCGGAGCTGATGATACGCGGGAGCGGTGCCGATATCATTTCGATAACACGGGCGCAAAACAAGGCAACTCACGGTCCGTCAAGGATATCTCCGGACGACAGCGCGTGCGCGCTTGCCTCTGACATTATAGATTTTGAAAATCAAAGCATAGACCGAATGAAGAAATACCTTTGAGAGCCGCAAAGCGGGGGAGCAAAAACAATGTTTTTAGCCCCCCCGCTTTATTCGATTTCTTATTTTCCGACGCCGAAAAGCTTTTTTAATATCGGGATCAGCGCACGCGGCGGACGTACAACGACTATTTTCATGCAAAAAACCTTCCTTATCGCAGTTTTCTACTGTCATGATATGCCGAGACGCCGAATATTGTCCCTCGGAGTCATTTATCCCACGGATGCTTGTTTTTCAGACTTTTATAAAGATTTACATAGCTTTCGTGACGCGTTTTCGGGATGATCCCCTCGTTTACGGCGCGCAAGACGGCGCATCCGTCCTCGCAGGTATGCGAGCATTTCGTGTACTTACATTTGCCGTGATACGGATCAAATTCCTTGAAGGTAAACGGCAACGCCTCGCACGAAAAAAAGTCAAACCGCTCAAAATCGAGCAGACTGAAGCCGGGCGTATCCGCAACGTACAGCCCTCCCGCATCGAAAAGCTCGACATGGCGCGTTGTTTGACGTCCGCGCTCCGTTTTTCTGCTGAGAGCGCCCGTAACAAGCGACAGCGACGGATAGAGCTTATTCAAAAGCGTCGATTTACCGGCGCCTGACGCGCCCGCAAACGCCGTTATAGCGCCTTTTCCGAGCGAATCTATGTACGCGGAGAGCCTGTCCGTGCCCTCTCCGGTGACGGAGCTGACCTCAAACACGTTATAGCCTACGCGCTCGTATATTTCCGCCGTATTTTTTGCCGCCTCCGGATCAAGCTCACATTTTGTTATGATCACGGCAGGCACGATATCAGCGTGCTCCGCGATAGCTATGAGCTTATCAACCAAAAAAAGATCCGGCATCGGCTGCTTTGTCGGGATGATCGCGAAGATCACGTCGAGATTTGCCATGGGCGGGCGTATAAGCAGATTTTTGCGCTCGTCGATCGAATCTATCACTCCGTCTATTTCCTTCGGATCGTTCTTTTTCCGACGCTCAAGGGATCCGGTTTCGCCCTTTTCTGCGGCATCTTCGCCGAGCAGCACAGTCACTCTGTCGCCCACCGTCGGCGAGACTGATTCATGACGAAATATTCCTCGCGCCCGACACAAATATGCTTCCTTTGAATCAATGTCGGGGCGAACTGTATAAAGTCCGCCCACGCCCTTGGTTATAACACCTTTTATTTGCAAGCCCTCACCCCCGGTCCCTTACTCGACCGAATCAGTATCCGACGGGATCACTGCCTTAGGTTCGGGACCTTTGCTGACGATAAAATCTATTGATGTTCCTTCAACTACCGTATTAAAAGCGATTCTGCTCTGGTTCATTATAGTACCCGCAGGCTGATCCGAATACTCGTAAGTAACGGTACCGACCTTCAAGGAATATTTTTCGACCTCAAGCCTTGCTTCCTTTTCCGTCATTCCGACAAACTGCGGAACCAAAACAGTTGAAATTTCGCCGCCCTTGCTGACCTTCAGGACTATATTGTCACCGCTCTTGACCTCCGTGCCGGCGACAGGCGTTGTGGAGATAACAAAGCCGGCGGTAACGGCAACGTTATATTCTTCCTCGATCGTAACAGTCAAGCCGTACTTTTTGAACAGCTCGTCCTCGACCGTTCTGTAATCCTTCATGATACAATCCGGCAGAATAAAGGTCTCCGTTCCGCGACAAACGACAAGCGTCAGCTCGCAGGTCGTTTTTCCCGATTCGACTCGACGCTTTTCACCCTCAACGGGAGACTGCTCTATTATAGTTCCCGCTTCGTGATCGCTGTCGTAAACGTATTCGACAAAGACAGTATAATCCTTTTGGGCAAGCTCGTTTTCAAGTCCCTCATGATACGTCTGACCGACGAAATTATCAACAGTCATAATGTAGGACTTATCCGCTTCGGAATTGAAAAATACATTTGCCAAAAGATGATACGCGCAAATGATGCAAACGATCAAAAACGCAAACGCAACTCCGAGTATGATCGGCAACATGGACGAGCCGAGATATGACGGGTACAAGCGCTCGTTGCGTTCGTTTTTCTTCTTTTCCGAATTGAATATTTTTTTGCCCTTTTTATTTTTGTCCGCCGCATCCGTTGCGGAAAGCGGCTTAAAGATAACTCCGGGATTTTTCTTCAATATATTGAGTCTGCTGAGCATTTGATCAGCCGTTGAAAAGCGCGCGTCCGCGGACTTTTCCATCGCCGTCAAAATGATCTGCTCCATTCCCTTCGGTATCGAGGGATTTATCTCCGTAGGCGGCGTAGGCTCCGAATTGACCTGCATGAGCGCGACGGAAACGGGCGTTTCCGCAACGAAAGGCAGCTTGCCCGACGCCATCTCATACATAACGACGCCCATTGAGTAAAGATCGCTTCTTGTGTCGATCGCAAGTCCGCTTGCCTGTTCGGGACTGATATAATACACGGTACCGATCGCCTTATCAGTCATTGTGACTGTTTCCGCGTTCGGAAGCTTCGCTATGCCGAAGTCCGTGACCTTGATCTTACCGTCCTTGAGCAGCATGATATTCTGCGGCTTGATATCGCGGTGTATGATTCCCTTTCCGTGCGCGTGTGCAAGCGCGGACAAGATCTGACGCGAATAATGTATAACCTCATCGAGCGGAATCGCGCCCTTTTGAGACATATAGCTCTTGAGGGTGATGCCCTCGATGTACTCCATTACTATATATTTATACTCACCCGAAACAGACACATCATATATGCTTACGATGTTCGGATGCGAGAGCATTGCTACCGCCTTTGACTCGTTGATGAAGCGCTTCACAGCCGCTTCATCGCGCGCGACGTCCTCCTTCAGCATTTTAACGGCAACGTAGCGCTGTATAACAGGATCGTATGCACGGAAAACAACAGCCATTCCGCCGATACCGATCTGTTTTTCTATTCTATATCTTCCTCCGAGGGTTTGACCCACGAATCTTTCGTACGATTCCATCACTTTCTCCGTTTCCCGTTATTCGGTCAGTTCGGCTTAACGAGGACGGTCGTGATATTATCCTTACCGCCGTTTTCGTTTGCTCTTGCAACGAGAGCCTCCGCCATTGAAGCAAGCTCTCCCTCTCCCGACAGAATAGAAAGCATTTCCGCCTTGCTGACCATATTAGTCAGTCCGTCCGAGCAGAGAAGAACGTATCTTACGCCGTCAAGCGACACTGTAAACGTATCCGGATTAACCTGATCGCTTGTTCCGACAGCCTTTGTAATGATATTCTTTTTGGATGAGGTCTGCGCCTGCTCGCGTGT